>CABUUD010000006.1 GCA_902494585.1 uncultured Collinsella sp.
CTCGCCGACGCGCGGAGACAGGTCGCCCAGGTTACCGATGGGCGTACCGACTACATAGAGTTTGCCCGTGCGGGCGCTGTTTTGCGTCATATCAACCTATTCAATCATGCCGCGCTCGAGCGTGCCGAGTGCCGCGCGGGCGTCCCATGCTGCAATACGCTTCTCGGTTTTCCACGTTTGGAAGAACCAGCCAGCCGCCGGCGCAAACGATGCCAGCTGGTTGGCGATAAACACGCGCTCGTAGGCATTACGACCCTCGGGCGTAACCGACGAGTTGGCAAAAATCGCCGCACCCGACCATTCACCAACCAAAACGGGGAATCCGGCCGAGATTGCCTCCTTGAGCTCACGCTTGTTGCGCGAAATCGCCGTCGTCAGACCGCGGGGGCTCGTGATGTCGAGCGCATACTCGTCGCGGTAATGGTACAGGTGAAGGTCCATGTAGACGTTCTTATACTTGGCGCCGCGCATAAAGTGCTTCCACTCGCCAGGGTGTCCCGAAGAGGAAAAGACGACGATCTTGTCCTCGGGCATATACGAACGAACGAGCTCGTACGCGTCACGATAGAAGTTGCGCAGGTAGTGCGCCGGAATACCGTCCGTCATGGTAAAGAGGCTCTTGCGTACGCTCATCTGCGGCGTATCCAACAGCTCGATGCCCAGCAGGCTCTCGGCCTCACCATAGCGATCGGCCAGGCGCTCGAGCACATCGAGCGCAACGTGACGGCCATTGGTGGACGAATGCCACTCAGCGACGACTTCCGGCGTCGTGGGCGAATCGTTGGAATCGCCCTGACCGCCGGGTACCGTCGCCAGATCGAGCAGCACGCGGATGTTGTACTTGGCGGCCCACTCAATAGCACGGTCGATATAATCGACGACCGAGATGTAGGAAGCGTCGGACTCCTGCGAGCCAAAGGCATACCACGGCACCGGCAGGCGCACGGCGTTGAGACCGATCTGCGCCATACGACGAAAATCGTCCTCACTCACAAACGTCTCGTAATGGCGACGCATGCGCTCGTTATAGGCAGCGGTGCCCATGGCCTCCTGCAGCTCGGCTGCATTGGATGCTCCGGTCGCTGCATAGAGCGACGGGGTCACCCAGGGCTCGGGAATAAACCAGCCAGAGAGATTAACGCCGAGAATCCTCTCCATCACGGCCCCCTT
Source organism: uncultured Collinsella sp. (assembly GCA_902494585.1). GTDB lineage: Bacteria > Actinomycetota > Coriobacteriia > Coriobacteriales > Coriobacteriaceae > Collinsella. The sequence goes on from CABUUD010000006.1 coordinate 1,171, forward strand.
CGAATCGCGCAGGTCGAGCCTGCATCGTATTGCATAGGAAAAGTATCGTTTTGAGTATACCCGCGCGTGCGGACAGGCGACCGAACGGTCTACAAAGTGGCGCAAAAGTGGGAGGAATGTCCGGGCAGACGGAATCCGCGAGTCCCGCTTTGAGGCTTTATTCCGGGATGCATTTTCCGCAGGAGCCCTCGGTAAAAGAAAAGGACCCCTTTGCAGAGGTCCTAGTCAATTCAAGGTGGCGGGGAAGGGAATCGCGCCCGCGCTCCGCGCGTGCGGACCGCTGCGGCGCTTCCGCGCCTTGCGAGCTCCGCTGGCAAACGCTCACGCGTTTACTCAGCTCCGCGCCCTCACGGGGTTCGATTCCGTGTGGGGGCCACATAAAAGAAAAGGACCCCTTTGCAGAGGTCCTAGTCAATTCAAGGTGGCGGGGAAGGGAATCGAACCCCTGACACGAGGATTTTCAGTCCTCTGCTCTACCAACTGAGCTACCCAGCCATTTGAGGTGTGCCTTGTTTCAAGGCTTGATTAGTATAACCAAGGACGCGCTCCGGTCAACCGAGAATTTGAAAAAAGTTTTTGAGCACGGCGCCAGCCACAAGGCCGACCCTATAGAACAGCACGTTAGAGACATCAACCCACCGCAAGAAGTTTTTCGCTCAAGGCTGCACGGGCAAACTCACTTGGCGTCATTCCTTCAGCCGCCGCCCGACGACGAATCGCCTCCTTCATCCCTAGGGGAATCTTGACCGATAGCGTTGCCGTACCTTCGCTTGAGAGCGGAGGCCGCCCGTGCACGATCCCCCCAACGGTATGCTCGCCGTCCGGAAACCCGCCATGCTCGTACGACTCGCACCACGCGTCAATCATTTCATCCGTTACAATCTGACCATTGGCAGCCGTATACGCCTTGCTCATCATCGACCCCTCTGCCGAGCTTGCTCGATCTCTTGCCAGAATTTCTTCTGAACCGGAGACAGGGCATGAATAATGAGCCATCCACGAATTAGTTCGACTGCAACAAGTTCCACACTTCGACCATCTGGAAGCCATCCAATGGCAAGCCATCTCGGCGGCTCGTCCTCCGACTCGCGGCGAATGCACTCAGTAACCGCGAACCAGGCACCAAGCACTTGCTTTTCCGTCAAGTGTTTTTTGGCGTTGGGATGGATCTCAACATCCATGCATCTTCTCCTCCATCTTACCCAATTTCGTATGACGAAAGTCCGCTGTCGCCAATTCTTACGCCGGCACTTGTTGAAAGGCGGGAGGTGTAGCGAGGATTGAAGGGCGTTCCAGCACCGCCCAGGCACCGGGACAGGAACACATGCGCCAAGGACGGACGTTTTCGTAGCATGCGAGGATGCTGCCGTTGCGGTCGATAAAAGCAATGTCGATGGGGTAGGCCATAAAGCAGGTGTGGACCGAAGAGCAGCGTGGAAACGCCATGACGAGCGGCAACCCGTTGGCAGCAATCGGAGACCGTCCCAGCATGCCGCGCAGGCGCACGGCAAACGACTCCGCCACCACAAACTCGGCAGGCGTCCAACCCAGCCTGTTGAGCGCCCGCGCGTAGGCAATGTAGGATGAGACCGCGGTCACGTGACCACCCCCGGACGCCACGGGTCGACTGTCACCGCGCGCTCGTGCGACAACTGTGCCGGTGCCCCCAGCGAAACGCCGGCGATGCTGAGCGAGCTCGGCCACGGCTCATAGCGCATGATGCAGGTATAGGTCCTAAACGTGCCGGAAAGCGAGAGCAGACCGCCATCCGATGTCGTCGTACCCTGTTCGCTCGAGACCTCAATCTGCACGTCACAGCCTTCCATGGCATGTTGGATCTGAGCCTGAACGGTCGCGGAGGCATCGATGGAGCTGCCATCGCCCTCCCCGCTCGGTGCCACGGCATGCGCTAGCACGATATCGGGCACCACGCGATCGAAGCGCGCGACCGCGCCGGCAAAGACCATGACGTTGTACACGATAAGCGCCAGAACCAGCAGGACGGGCGTGACCACGGCCATCTCGACCGTCGCCTGGGCGCGCTCCTCGCACAGGCGCGTGCGGATGCCCATTACGACCCACCGCCCAGGGCACCCGCCAGTGTGGCGACATCGACGGTAAGTGGGATGGAACCGCCGCCGGGCAGCGGAATCTCCGCAAGCGTGAACACCGTGCCGCTGATGGTGCGCTCGACTTGATATTCCAGCGCCTCGCAAAGCGCCTTGGGGTCGGTCACGCCCAGCGGAATACTTCGTAGCTTGTCCTGCACTTTAGAAAGACCTGTGATGTCAGACCCAGGGCTCTTGATGACATTGGCGGTGTCGGTCAGCACCGGCTTTCGCAGGCGCAAGTCGCACGGCTCCAAGCCCAGCGCCGCCACGGACGCCGAAACGGTATCGCCGAGCCACGATGCAATGGAGCCCAGCGCGCCACTGCTCCCTCCCAGGCCATCGATCATCTCGTCCATAAGCTCGTCGGCCGAGCCCTGGATGTCTCCGTATCCCACAAGTAGCCGTCCCCAAACATCCATGACGCCATCGAGTACGCCGGCAACGCCACCCGAACGTTCCTCCAACGTCGAGAAAAACCGCGAGAGAACGTTGTTCTGCGCCGTCGCGTCATCGGGTGCCAGCACCGCAGCAGAGATCGCACCGCGCTCACCAAGTCTGACTGTCGTGTTAAACGAAGAGTTGAGCTCATCGGGGCTCGAGATGGCACCCGAAACCGCAAAGGCGACCACGCCGTTGCGACCGGGCGGGGCGATACGCGGACGCTCGCCCGAAAGCGCTTTAATAGCCTCGTCAAACACATTGCCCGCACGGTCAGCCTCGTCCTCGGTCTGGCGCATGAGCTCGAGCTCTTTGTTGCGGCATTCGACGTAGTCTTCCAGAGCGTCTTTGAATCGATCAAAGTGGTACTCGAAGCCGTTTTCGATTGAAGTCGAAGGAGCCGCAACGGCGCCGAGCGACGAAACACCAAAATGGCATCTGTTGCATTTGTCCTGCCCGTCATAAGCAGCGACCGAGGCTAGCCCGCCTGGCGTCCCTTTCTTATAGTTGGGGCAACTCGTTCCATAATGCAGATACGTTTTGCCATCGTTGGTACTAGTTGGCCACGCCGCATCGGTATAGAGTTCCGTCGCTCGCACCTCGTCAGTGTTGCGCGGCAACAACGGAATATAGGAAGTGGCCCGGTCTCCGTCTTCGGTTATATATGCGCGATTGACCTCTGCGCTCGCATAGGTATAGAACGCCTTGCGCGCCGCCGACTCCGCCTTCGTCTCGACGCTTGAGCCTTGAGGCGCCTCGTTTGCAAGACGCAAGCGGTAATAGGCCTTCGCGCGATCGAGCGCCACTTGCGGCTCCCATGTGACGCTCGAGGCATAGTGCGGATTCTCAATATCCGAAAGCTTCGCCAAACTCCTCGCGCGTTCCCACATGCATGAGCAACTGCCGACCGAAGCCGGATCCGACCCGCCGCAATCCGCAAGCCAGGCGCGCTCTTTTGCTTTCGCCGTCTCCTCCGAGGCCTTCTGCAGCTCATCTGCTGCGCGTTCCAGATCTTTCGATGTGTCTTTAATGATATCGATCGAGATCTCGGACCCCTCGAGCGCAACGAAATCCGACTCGGACGTCCTGGGCACGGCAAGCGCCGTACCGGTATAGGTCGCACCCTCGGTATCCTGCGCCGACACGGCCTGCGTAGCTCGCGTGGCAACCAGATACGGTAGAGCCGTCTCGATTTTCTGCAGGCCCTTGGAGGCGCTTTTGGCAAACTTATTGCGCGTTTTAATGATCTCGATCCCCGTGTCGAGCATATCGCCCGCGGCAAGCTCGGCACCCGGAATAAGGATGGCGACCAAGCCGGTGCCGATCGTGGCAAACCCCGCCAGCCCCAAACTCAAAATGCTCGCATCCACCACCGTCGCAGCCGTGTGGTAGGACGACACCACATTGGCGCCTGCCAGCGCGCCGCTATCGGCAGCCACCTGGGTGTCCCCCGCGCGCGACATGCTCCATATCGCCGCCGTCGACGAAAACAGTAGCGCGAGCACCACCAAGATGACCACCGCGGAGGAGAGCGTGGTGTAGGCACCGTCTTCGATAAACAGGTCGATACCGGCTCGACCCATAAAGCCGCCTCGCTTGCAGCGAGCATGCGGTCGGCAACGGCACGCAAACCCCCTCGTCGCCTTCAACAGGCAGCGCTTAATCCCATGCAGCAATCCATGAATCATAATCTCCCTCCAGCCACTCGGGACGCGATCGATACGAGACGTCGACCTTAAGCTCGACATAGCCGTTATGGCCTGCGCTACCCATAGCCTGCGCAAACGCACCGATCACGGGCAGCGGTTTAACCTCGCCGGTAACGGAAACGGACGAGACGCCGCCCGCATCGGCCCGACCAAGCTCGATATCCCACGACAGGGACCCGCCGGCATGAAAAATCGAAACGTCGGGAACCGCGGCAAGACGGCGGCGGGCAAACTCCTTAATATCCTCGTCATCCCCCACCGTCGTCGTGGTCATGAGCCGCGCGGTCTCGGCGGCGGCAGACTCCATGACCGCGCGTGTATAGAGCAGGCACACCGGCTGCAGCGCAAACAGGACGAGCGTCAGAAACGTCGGCAGCAGGAATGCCGCCTCGACCGTAGACTGAGCCCGGTCCTCGCGCGCAACATCAATACAGCACGATGTCCTTAGCACCCGCAGCAGCGTCGACAACCGATGTCGAGGTGACGCCGTGAGATGCCGTCCGCTCGACCAGCGCCGCCAAGCGCCCATCGGCACCGGCACGCCAAAGCCCTGCGATCGCCAGCACGATGGAAAGCAGTGCCACCGTGACGATGGCGTATTCGACCGTTGCCTGGGCAGATTCCTCGCGCAGGACATAATGCATTTCACGACCCCTCCTTTGAGTTCGTTGTCTGCGGGGTCAGGCGGACCACGCGCAGGCAACACGAAGTATCACCAGCATCCGCGGCAACCGTCACCATATCGACCCAGCCGCGTCCGTCACGCACGATGGCGCCCCACACGTTGCCCTTGATGTCGAGATAGCCGCTCAGAGCAAGTTGCGCCGTGGGCACCTCGCGATAGGCACGCAGCATATCCGCCGCCGCCTCGGTCATCGGTCGGCACTCGGACCATGCGAGACGAACAGCGACGGCATTGTTTGCAGATGAACCCGTTGCAGCGTCCGCTCGCTCGTCGAGTGCTTGCAAGAACGTTTGCGCCGTAACGGCGACATTCGCATCGGCCGCGTCTCGCGCATCGTCTATTTGAGACGCCGCAGCCGAACCCGATCCCACATCCGCGGCAGCCCCTAAACGTTGTTGCCGTGCTGCGTTAAGCCCCCAAACCGCCACTGCCACCGCCACGACCGCACAGGCGAGCACCAGCAACGCGCCGACGGGACGGGCGCCCTCTACAGGCTGTTGATGCCCTCGCTGATAGCGCTCCATAAATCTTGGACCTTGCCCTTAAATGCGACGATGGCAATGATGGCAATCACCACGAGCACACCGACTAGGATGGCGTACTCGGTGGTGCCCTGCGCGCTCTCCTCCCGCAGCAGTTCTTCGGCACGCTGGCGAGCGTGAATTGACTGGCAAAACGCCAAGCTCCAGACCTTGTCAACAACGTCAGTCATCGTATTCATGTATTCCTCCCTACATCATCCCGCCTGCTCCCAGCAGCGGGCCCAATATGGACAGAAGTAACGCCGGCAAGATGAGCGTGCCGGTGGGAATCAGCAGCTTGACCGGCGCACGCTCAATCTCGCGCTCGACCGCGGCGCGATGGGCCGCGCGAATCTCGCGACTTTGGGCCGCCAGCGTCTCGGCAAGCGGGGCACCGAGAGCAAGCGCCTGCCCCGCTGTGATGGCAAAGGTCTCGAGCGCCCGCACATCCAGGTCGCGCGCGGCCGCCAGAAGCTCATCCTCTCGCGTCCCTACGCCCACCCGCCATGCCATGCAGGCTCGCTCAAGGCGGAGCGCCAACGTCGATCGGCGATTGGCGCAAAAAACCTCAAGCGCCGCATCGAACGAAAGGCCGGCCGAAAGCCCCAGACGCACCACGTCGATCATCTCGGACACCTCGCCGAGCGACACCTGCGCCGTACCACCCGTGCCGAGCATGCCCCTCAACCGTGCTACCAGGACATCGGTCACCGATCGGGCAGCCGCAACAACCAGCAGCGCCTCGCGTTTGCAGACCTGGGCGATCTTGCATGCGTCCGCACGATTGAGTCCTGTCACGATAAACACGCTGAGCGCGCACAGGCACGCCGCGACCCCGACCAGGGCGCTCATAGCTCCACCCGCATAATGCGTCGGATGGCCACCAGGGCAACGGCGTTGAGGGCGAGCCCCAGCACCACGGCACCGGCACCCGCCGGCGTTGCAAGGCCGCGGCGAAAGTCGGCCGAAAGCAGCGCCAGCACCGCACACATGCCCGCCGGCATCGCCGAGACCATATGCGCCGACATGCGCGCCTGCGATGTCTTGACGTCCAGGCGGCGCTTGAGCTCAATGCGCTCCCCCACCATGCTCGACGCCTCGGATAGCAGGTCGGCAAGCGGGGCACCGGTTCGCTGCGACACCTTGAGCGCCAAGGTGACAAGCGAAAGGCCGGGGGCATCGATACGGTCGAGTAGGTCATCCAACGCATCAGTCGCCGAGACGCCGCAGTCGATCGCCGCCGCCACGCGCAAAAACTCGGTATGCACCGGCTCTTGCGCGTGAGTTCCCACAAACCTCATGCCCTGGGCCAGCGAATGGCCCGAGGCGAGCGACATAGAGAGCGCCGTAAAGGCCTCGGGCATGGCTTCTTCCACATCGTGTTGCTCGCGGCGACGGTCGAAGGTGTCGCGAGCGGCGCCTACGCCAAACGGTGCGAGCAGCCCGAGGACAAAGCCGATGGGCGACAGCGATACGACAGTCAGGGCAATGCCGCAGACACCACTCGATAGCAGCAAGCATGCCAGGCGCGCCTCGTCATCCTCGATAACAAGGCCAACGCGATGTGCCGAAATCAGCGCCGCCCAAGAGTGGGCAATCTTTTTTAGCAGGTCGTTTTCTACCAACTCACGCGGCAGCCTCTCGGCAACCGACTCAAGCGCATGGCTGACCAGCTCCGCCGGCGGCACGCGCGGCGCACGAGGCTCCGCTCCACACGCCACCGCGGCCGAAAGCCCCGTCAAGCCCCCTACGACGAGGGGCACAACGATCTCCATTCGTCCACCTCCCCATGCGTGAGCGTTCCCGAGCGCAGGCCCTCCGCGATAAACGGAGGCTCGCGATCGAGCGTCCAGGTGCGCGTGGCGGCATCGAACGTCACGTAGCGCTCAAGCTCCACGCCGCCTGACGTGCCGCGTCGCACCCCCGAATAGGAGGACACGAAACGCCTGCCGTCCGCATGACGCTCGGACATCACGATGCCGTCGAGCGCCATGGCAATCTGCTCCTCGATAAGCTCGCTCGGCAGATCGATGCCATAGCGCGCAAGCAGCGTCAAACGCACCACGGTCTCCTGCTCGGTGCCCGCATGAAGCGTGGTGAGCGATCCGTCGTGCCCGGTGTTCATGGCCTGCAGCATGTCGCAACATTCCGCACCGCGCACCTCACCCACCACAATACGGTCGGGACGCATGCGCAGGGCGTTGGTCACCAGGTCGCGGATTGTCACCGCGCCCTCGCCCTCAATTGAAGCCTCGCGTGCCTCAAGGCGAACCACATGCGGGTGATGCGCAAACTTGAGCTCGGCGGAGTCCTCGATCGTCACGATGCGCTCGCCGGTGGATATCTCGCACGACAGCGCGTTGAGCAGCGTGGTCTTGCCCGACCCCGTGCCACCTGCAACCGCCAGATCCTGGCGCAGCGACACCGCACACGACAGCAGCTGCGCATACCAAAGCGGTAGCGACCCCAGGCCCACAAGCTCGTCCAACGAACAGATGCGGTCTGAGAACTTGCGGATGGTGAGGATTGGCCCATCGATCGCCACAGGCGGGATCACCGCGTTGACGCGATAGCCCGTCTTGAGGCGAGCGTTGACGATAGGGCTGCGCTCGTCGATACGCCTGCCCAGCGGCGAGATGATGCGGTCGATGAGCACGCGGATCTGCTCGTCATCCTCAAATGCATGCTCGATGGGATATAAGACGCCGCCGCGCTCAAAGAAAGCCGATCGGCAGCCGTTAACCATGATCTCGGTGACGGTGTCGTCCTCGATGAGCGGCTGCAGCGGGCCCAGGCCCACCACGTCATCCAAAATCTCGTCGATGATGGTCTCGCGCTCGGGCGTCGCCAGGTCGCCCGGCTCCTCCACGTTGAGCGCCGCCTCCACCGCAGGACGCAATTCCGAGCGGGCGAGCGCCGGATCGATGTAGGCGCTGATACGCGCCACCTCGTCATAACCCATGCGGTCCATCACGGCGCGTTTGGTGCGGCGCTTGACGGCACGGTGGCGCCCCGCATCAACAGGCACTGTCGCCGCGGCCGCACCGGCTTCCTTAATCCTTGTTTGCAAGCTCATCGCGAATCACCCTCGCGCGACCAGGGAAGACGGATACGCGGGCGCTCCGTGCGCGTCGCGCGGTCGGTGACCATGTCACTCCAGGGACCGACGGCGCAGCCCAGCTCCATGAGCATCTTGCGCGTGGCTTCGCGTACGCTGGTGGCAAAAGCGCTGGTCTGGCCCACTGCCTCGTCAGCACGGCCGAACGCCATGAGCGCCGCCAAGTCCTGCCCGCCGTCGGCAATGCGGATCTTGGAGCTCAACGCGCAGGTAATCTCAAAGCGCATGGCGACATCCTCGTCAGCGCCGCGCGCGCCAAACCGGTTGAATACGGCGCTCATGCGCGTACGCGGCACGCCCACACGGCTCGCCAGCTCGATAACGCGTGCCGCGGACGTCGCAGACGACGCCGATGGATCGCCCACGACCAGGCAGCGGTCGCTCGCCGCCACCGCGGCCGCCACGGCGTCGCCCCAAAAGACCGAGGTGTCGACAAGCACCACGTCGGATTCGCGGCGCAAGACATCGAGCAACAGCTCCACCGGACGCGCCATGAGCTCGGCCTGTTCGGGCGCGGCGACCGGGCCCCAAAGCGTGACGCCCGGGGCCACGCGCATCGAGGCGGCCACGATGTCCGATTCGGCGAGTGCGCCCGCAGCCGATGGCTCGATAAGCGTCGCCATGTCATGCGGGGCATCGGCGCCCAACAGGTCGTAGAGGTTTCCAAACATCAGGTCCAAGTCGAGCACGGCAGCACGCAGGCCCAGCAGCGACGCCGCGTGCGCCATGGCGGCGACGATCGTCGACTTGCCGCAACCGCCCGAACCCGAGACGGCGCAGACAACCGGGGCTCGATGCGACGAAGCGGCGGCATCCGCCGACGGCGTGGGGGCAGGCGGCGCCGGCACGGGCGGCAACGTCCCCGTCTCCCCGGCAGCGCTCATATGCTGCGCCCAAGCCGGCATGGCAGGCTGCTCGGTCCGTGGGGCCGAATCTGGGGACTTCACGGTCGCATCGACACGAACATTGTCGTTCCCGGCAAGTCCCTCAACCTCGTCGAGCTCATCGACCAGGCTCACGCCATGCACGTATCCCATATCTACAGCCAAAAGATCCTCGCCATACGGCACCGGCTCTCCGACTTCATCGTATGCAAGGGGGTCCCGGGGACACCGACCATGCTCGGCTTCCGCTTTTCCACAATCATCAACACGCGGGCCTCTTGTAGCGCGAGGCGCCCCGGGTTCCCTATCAACAAAAGCATCGGGCTCAATCGTCAGACACCGGTCGCAATCAACCGTTCCCTCGCCCGCGCGCCCGTTGCCGCATATGCTGCGCGCAGCGATAACCTCGGTCGCCCCTGCGCGAAACAGCCCCTCGATATCCGAAGGATCGAGCGTCTCTATCAGTACGACCACGCGGCTCACGCGGCCCTCGGCCGTCAGGCGCGCAACGGTCTTTCGCACGTCTTCGGCATCGAACAGGGCTGCCGCGATAATCGCCGCCCCGCGACGCGACGGAAACGCCCGCGCCATGGACACCAGCCCATCCAGGTCACCCACGCGAAGCACCTGCGCGCCCGCATCGCGGCCCTCGACTTCCCGCTGCAGCAATCCGTAATCACCACACGCGCAGCATGCAAGCCAGATCGCCTTCATCACTCGTCGCCTCCGCTCTTTTTGCTGCGCACCGTGGCGGGAATCGTCAAACTGACCGCCCCCTTGCCCGAGGCCCCCAGCAATTCCTTAACGTCTTCGGGGTCGGCCGCCAGCGTCACCCATTCGATCTTGCCTTCGCGCGTGGCGCCGGCCTCTTCGCTGGTATCGATCACGCGCGCACCGCACAGCCGATCGGTTACGCCGTCCTTTTGCACGTACACGTCCACGTAGCTGCCCACGCCCGTGGCGCCCCCGACCGAATGCTCGGCATCGACCGCCACCGAAACGGCGACCTTACCTTTGGGCACCTCGAGCGTGTGGCTTTCGGCCTTGGTGTAGACATCGCAAATCACGGCATTTTTAGGGATGCGCGAGGTCGTCACGTCGCCGCGCACCTGGCGCAACTCGGTCGCCGCATCGCGCGGCAGTAGGCTCGCCAGCCATTCCTGGGTTATGACATTGGTCTCGTCGAGCGTCTCGCCCGCATCGATATCGCGTGCCGCGACGCACACCTCGACGCGATCGCCGCCGTACTTGGCCAGCGTCTCGGCCTGGGCCTGCTCGGCTTGCGAGCGAATCGACGAGCTGTAGACCATGCAGAGCGCCGCGGCAAGCACGCCCGCGGCCAGACTGATGGCGATGCGCTTGCTCTTGTTCACGGCCGCTCCTCTCATGGCGGTGCCGGGTAAATGCCCGTACCACCATTGTCTGGGTGACCAGGGCGCAAAGCGGCGCAATCGCAATCTTGGTTTTACGTGTCAAACCAATTGCTGACCAAAAGCTGACCAGCCCGTCAAGCTCGTGGCAAGGTTTTGGTCAGAACGTCGGCAAAACGCATATTTCGAGGCGCTTTGGCAGCAAAAAAGCCGCCTCCCGAACAGTTGGGAGACGACTGTCATAGGAAAAATCAGTTACAGATGGACATCGGGATCGAGCATCTGAGCACTCACACGCATGGATGACGCCAGATTTTGGAACGTCTCCAGGCGCAGGCTGTCGATTTGCCCGGCATCCTCGGCCTCGCGAACGGCGCAGCCCGGTTCGTGGGTATGCGTGCAGTCGCCAAACCGGCACGCACGCGACGCCTCGACGATCTCGGGAAACGCGCGTGCCAAGCCCCGCTCATGCCCCACGAGCGGCAGACTGCGCAGGCCCGGCGCGTCAGCAATAACGCCGGCTTCGCCCGGCAGCGCCACCATCACGCGCGCGACCGTGGTGTGGCGACCCTGGTCATCGCGCTCACGTACGCCGCCGGTCGCCAACGTATCGTGACCCAGCAGCGCGTTGAGCAGCGTCGACTTGCCAGCACCCGATTCACCCAAGATCATGGCGCAGCTCCCGGCGGGCACGCAGGCGCGCACCTCATCCAGGCCACGACCCTCGGCAGAGGACGTCACGATCACGCGCACGTCCGGACCCACCAAGCGGTGCACACGGTCCAGATCGCGCTCGAGCTCATCGGCGTCGCAGCGGTCGGCCTTGGTGAGTACCACCACCGGCTCGGCATCGCAGTCGAGTGCCAACACCAGCGAGCGCGCCACGCGGTCGAGCAGTACCTCGCCGGCGCCGAGCGCCTGCACGATCAGCACGCTATCCACGTTGGAGCAAAGCACCTGACGCTCGCCGCGAGCGCGTCCGCGCCAGCGCTCAAAACTCGTGCGGCGTGGCAGCACGCACTCGATCACGCCCATGTCGTGCCCGGGCGCACGACGCACCGCCACGCGGTCGCCCACGGCGGGCAGCAGAACCTCGTCCTCGCCACGCGACTTGGCAAACCCCACGGCATGCTCGGCACGAAAGGTGTCATCGGCAGTCGCCACCAGCGGAAACCCACGATCCAGGCGCACCACGGCACCAAGCTGCATCTGCTCGGGCTCCTCGGCCCGAGCACAAAAATCATCGAAGGCAGCCCGCTGAGCATCATCGACCGGCAGATCGTCGAACGCCGGAACATCCTGCAGCGCATCGAGTCCCGGCACGCTTGCCAGCAGCTCCTCGGCAGACGCGGGAGCTTCGGTCGCAAGCTTCCGACGACGATCGCGCTTAGCCCGCGCCCCCGTCGTCTTTTTCTTCGCCTTAGCCTTCGCCTTGCCCACAAGCGCCTCCCAGCACCACAAATCACAACTGAGCAGGTATTTTACCCACAAAAAAGAGTCGGTCGAGCAAACGCTCGACCGACTCACATACTTTCCCTCAGCCCTTTATCATCCGCGCGAGAGAAAAGCCAACAAGGATACCGCAGGGCCCGCCCGCCGGGAGGGGTTTCCTAAGGGCACATCCCTTAATCAAAAAGAGCGGTCGAGCAATTGGTCGACCGCTCGCCTTCTTTCCCTCAGCCCCTTTCATCCGCACGGGAGAAAAGCCAGCAAGGATACCGTAGGGCCCGCCCCGGGAGTGTTTTCTTCTGAGCGATCCCGCAGCGCGAAGCGCGAGGACCAGCGAAGAAGAAAACACGCAGGGGCGGGCCCGGACAGGTTAACTTACTCCTTCTCCACAGCGCGCATGATCGCCTTGTAGATCTCCATCAACGGAATGATCAGGAAGGCAAGGCCCAGGGCGGCGATAACGCCCTTGAGCTCAAGCGTCACGGGGCCAAAGAACATCTCGGCAAGCGTCGGCTGAACGGTCACGATAACCGTCAGTACCAGCGCCAGCGCGGCAGATGCCCACAGCCACTTGTTCTGCTTCTTCATGCTAAACAGCGACGCACGACGGCTGCGCATATTGAAGCAGTGGAAGATCTCGACCATGTTGAGCGTGATGAACGCCATCATCACGCCTTCCTCGTCGGCATTGCCGGCGATCATATCGGCGATGTGGATGTAGCCCATGTCAAAGTACACGCCCACAAAGAAGCTCGCCAGCACCAGCACGGTGATGATCAAGCCCTGGACCACACAGTCCAGGCCCATATTACCGGCAAAGACGCCGTCCTTGGCGTTGCGCGGCTTGCGCTTCATGATGTCGCCCTCGGCATCCTCCATGCCCAGCGCGAGCGCGGGGAAGCAGTCGGTGACCAGGTTCACCCACAGCAGCTGCACCGGCTGGAAGATGGTAAAGCCGATGAGCGTGGCGATAAACACCGAGAAGACCTCGGCAAGGTTGGCCGAAAGCAGGAACTGGATGACCTTGCGGATGTTGTCGTAGATGCGACGGCCCTCTTCGCAGGCACCGATGATGGTGGCGAAGTTGTCGTCGGCAAGCACCATGTCGGCGACGTTCTTGGTGACATCGGTACCGGTGATGCCCATGCCAACGCCGATGTCGGCGCGCTTGATGGACGGGGCGTCGTTGACGCCGTCGCCCGTCATGGCCACGATCTGGTCGCGCGACTTCCAGGCCTCGACGATGCGGGTCTTGTGCTCGGGCTGGACGCGGGCGTACACGCCGTAATCCTCGATGTGCGCGTCGAGCTCCTCGTCGCTCATGCGATCGAGGTCGGCGCCGGTAATGGCATGGCTGCGATCGGTGACGATGCCCAACTGCTTGGCAATGGCCACGGCGGTGTCGATATGGTCGCCCGTGATCATGACGGTGCGAATACCGGCGTCGTGCGCCTCGCGGATAGCGTCGGCCACCTCGGGACGGACCGGGTCGATCATGCCGGACAGGCCGCAGAAGACCAGGTCGTGCTCGAGCGCAGCGGGGCTGCAGTCGGCGGGAACCTCGGTGTAGGTGCGGCTCGCCAGCGCCAGCACGCGCAGGGCCTCGTCGGCCATGGCCTTGTTGGCCGCCACGAGCTCGGCGCGGCGCTCCTCGGTCAGGGGGACGACCTTATCGCCCTCGTAGATATGGGTGCACAGGCCGATCACCACGTCGGGCGCGCCCTTGGTGTACTGCTCGTACTCGCCGTCCAGGGTCTCGACGACCACGGACATCATCTTACGGCCCGAGTCGAACGGGGCCTCGCCCACGCGCGGGTGCTCGGCAGTCAGGCCAGTAAGACCAGCCTTGCCGGCATCGTTGACGAGCGCGCACTCGGTCGGCTCGCCCACGGCCTCGCCCAGCTCCTCGTCCCACTGGGCATCGGAGCACAGCGCCATGCCGGCCAAGAACTTTTCCTTGGGCGCAGCGAGCTCGTGCTTGACGACGGTCATCTTGTTCTGGGTAAGGGTGCCGGTCTTGTCGGAGCAGATGGTCTGCGTGCAGCCGAGGGTCTCGACGGCAGAAAGCTTGCGGATAATCGCCTGGCGCTTGGCCATCTTGGTCACGCCGAGCGACAGCACGATGGTCACGACGGCGACCAGGCCCTCGGGGATGGCAGCGACGGCGAGCGAGACGGCGACCATAAAGGTGTCGAGCAGGGCGGTCGGGTCGAAAAGGACGTTGCCCACGCCGTGGCGGAGGATGTCAACGCCAAAGATCACGACGCAGATGATAATCACCATGATGGTGAGGATGCGGCTGAGCTCGGCGAGCTTCACTTGCAGCGGCGTGAGCTCTTCCTTGGCCTCGGCCAGGGCGCCGGCAATCTTGCCCATCTCGGTATCCATGCCGGTGCCGACTACGACGGCGCGGCCACGGCCGTACACAACGGTGGAACCCATGTAGCACATGTTCTTGCGGTCGCCGAGCGGCACGTCATCGGTGCCCGCGGCAAGCTCGATCACGTTGGCGTGCTTCTCTACGGGCACGGACTCGCCGGTGAGTGCGGCCTCTTCGATCTTCATCGTGGCGCTCTCGAGGACGCGGCAGTCGGCCGGAACGGAGTCGCCCGCCTCGAGCATGATCACGTCACCGGGCACGAGCTCGGCGCTCGGCAGATGCACGAGCTTGCCGTCGCGCAGCACCTTGGACTGCGCCGCGCTCATCTCCTGCAGGGCCTCGAGGGCCTCCTCGCTCTTGGCTTCCTGGACCACGCCCAGTACCGAGTTGACGATAACGACGAACATGATGATGACGACATCGGCAAAGTCGGGCTCGCCCTTGACCATGCCCGTGAGCGCACTGATGACGGCGGCAACGATCAGCATGATGACCATGGGATCGGCCATCTGCTCAAAGAAACGCTTCCACAGCGGCGTCTTCTCGGCTTCCTCGAGCTTGTTAGGGCCTGTCTTAGCGAGGCGCGACGACGCCTCGTCGTCGCTCAGGCCGAGGTTCTCATCGACACCCTGGTCGCTGAGCACCTCCGCCGCGGCGGACAGGTATTCCTTTTGCATATAGAGTCCCCTCCTGGGATTCGGGCCACTCAGCAGATTGATGCCCGATCATAATTCCCAGGAGAAGGGCAAGGGCTCATCAAGGCTGCCGTGCTGAGCGGCAGTTGATAGTGGAGCTATGGTACCCCAAAGCAACGCGTCTAGCCAAAACAATCCATTTGGAAATATGGTCCATAAGCAACGGTGCAGGCCGTGTGATGCTCAACATTGATAAAACGTTTTTTCTTCGGCGCATCATCAAATTGAAATATCGCCCAGATAGCAGCGGTTAGAACGGTTGGTAAAGTTTTTGCATATACCGTTTTTCCGCAAAAAATGAACTTCTAATTCGGCATACGGTCGATTTTTTGGGGTATTCGGTCGCCATTTCGTTATAATCAACTCAGTTTTATTTCTTATGGTTTATCTATCAGCGCAAGACGATGTCAGATGGAGGTCTGAATGTACAAGCGCACTAAGATTGTATGCACCATGGGTCCCGCCTGCGATAGCGACGAGACCATCCGCGAGATGATCAAGGCGGGCATGAACGTCGCCCGTTTTAACTTCTCGCACGGCTCCTACGACGAGCACCACGGTCGCATCGAGCGCGTCCGTCGTATTTCCAAGGAGCTCGGTATGCCCGTCGGCATCCTGCTCGACACCAAGGGCCCCGAGGTCCGCACCGGCCTTCTGGTCGATGGCAAGAAGGTTGCCGTCAAGACCGGCGACAAGATCGTCGTCACCGCTCAGCCCACGACCGAGGATTTCCACGGCACCGCTGAGCACATCTCCCTCGACTACCTGGCTCTGCCCTCCGAGGTCGAGAAGGGCTCCCTCATCCTGATCGATGACGGCCTGGTTGCCCTCGAGGTCGAGTCCGTCGACGGCCAGGACATGACCTGCGTCGTCAAGAACGACGGCCTGATCGGCGAGCGCAAGGGCGTCAACATGCCCAACGTCAACATCTCGCTGCCCGCCATCACCGAGCGCGATCGTCAGGACATCCTCTTTGGCCTGACCGAGAACATCGACTACATCGCCGCTTCCTTCATCCGTGACGGCGAGTCCGTCCGCGGCATCCGCGAGCTTTGCCGCGAGAACGGCGGCGAGCACGTGACGATCTTCCCGAAGATCGAGTGCGCCCTGGGCGTCGAGAACTTCGACGAGATCCTCGAGGCTTCCGACGGCATCATGGTTGCCCGTGGCGACCTGGGCATCGAGATCAAGCCCGAGCTTGTTCCGCACATCCAGAAGGAGATCATCGCCAAGTGCAACGCGGCCTACAAGCCCGTTATCACCGCTACGCAGATGCTCGACTCCATGCAGCAGAACCCGCGCCCGACGCGCGCCGAGGTTGCCGACGTTGCTAACGCCATCTACGACGGCACCGACGCCGTCATGCTGTCCGGCGAGTCCGCTGCCGGTAAGTACCCGGTCGAGGCCGTCAAGATGCAGGCCAGCATTGCTCTCGAGACCGAGAAGTACCTCCCGGCTCACGCTCCGCTCGAGGTTCCGGCCGATGCTCACGGCACCCGTGTTGTCAACAACGTTGTGGGTATGTCCGCTGTGAACATGGCTACCACCGTTGGCGCCAAGTGCATCACCGTGCCGACGACCACCGGTCGTACCGCTCGCCTGATTTCGCACTTCCGTCCCAACATGCCGATCTGCGCGTTCTCCCGCCACGAGTGGGCCGTCCAGCAGATGATCATGTACTGGGGCGTTATCCCGCACCAGGCCGAGATTACCCAGGGCACCGTCAACGGCACGATCGTCAAGGCGATTGAGACCGCTAAGGAGCTCGGCTACGTCAAGACCGGCGACCTGACCGTCGCTACCGCCGGCGATCCCCGCATGAGCGTCCAGCTCGAGGACAAGGTCTCCTCGACCAACGTCGCTTACGTCGCTCAGGTGCGCTAAGTCGTACTTGCAAGCACACTTGCATTGCAAAGGGCCCGGAAGGCAAAGCCTTCCGGGCCCTTTTTCTGTGCCAATGCCGGCGCACAGCAAAACACGCACTCATTTCTTTACCAAAAGTGCGAAATTCACCCTTCGAGACCCATAAAATAAAGTCCCAAGCGCTAAAAGTGTTCGCCCGGTGGCAAACCCACACCTTAACCGACGCTGATAAATCGTTTTAGCAAAAGCCAGATCGACCTGGTTTTCGGAAGTATGCGGCAAATTCTGAGACCACCGAGCACACCTCGTTTTTTCGCAACAAAATGCCTGATAAACTAGCCTCAAAAGCCAGGTCTGCTCACAGGGTTCAGATTTTGCCGCATACTTCCGAATTGACGCTGGCATCGCACGGTCCAAAAGCACATTTCGACCAGGAGGACGTCATGGACCTGACGCTATGCGGTCAATCCGCTTTTTACTATCACCGTATTCCGCCGCAGGTATTAGGCCTTTGCCCCGCCATTAGCCTTGGCAATATGGATCGCAGATGTTGCGCCCTTGGGAACCATGCGCTTGTTGAAGACCTTCTTCATATGCCGCTTCATCGATTTGTGTTCAGTCGCGAGCAAGTCGGATCACGGAGTTTGTTCAAGTCACACCTCCTGACCCAAGAGCCGCCTCCTGGGTCGTTTAGGCAGACTGAGCATGGGTTTGAAGTCACTTCACCGGAGTTAACGCTGCTCAGCCTTGCCACGCAGGTTTCACGCAACCAGTTACTCATGGCTTGCTACGAGATGTGCGGCTCCTTTGCAGTGTTTAAGCCCTGTGAAAGAACGCAACAACAACTCGATGAAGCTATTTCACTTAAGCTCATTCCACCCAACTGCGGCTGGGAGCGTGTTGTCAACACCAAGGGCAATGGCACTAACCTGTGGAAGTGCACGCCGCTTCTTTCCGCAGCGGATATCGCCGCGTTCGCCAAGCAGGCCGCAGGCCTGCGCGGCGTTAAACAACTGCGCTGGGCGACCGAGCACATGACAGGGCAGACCGCCTCGCCCTTCGAAGTACAAACCTCCATGCTTGTCTCGCTCCCCCGCGACGAGGGCGGCATGGGCATCGACATCACCAATAACGCGCGCATCCCGCTCAGCGAAGCCGCGCGTTCGCTGTATGACAAAACCTGCTGCTACGCCGATATCCTCATAGAAAGCGGTACCGACAGCATGGGCGTCATCCTTGAATGCCAAGGCCGCTCCGCCCACGACAGCGAAGCCGCGAGCCTCTCCGATGCCGAGCGCGCCACCGCACTCACAAGCATGGGCTACGACGTCATCCAAATTACCTATGATCAGATCAAGGACAAAAGGAGCTTTGGCAACCTAGCCAAACTCATCCATAAAAAGGCTGGACTTCCCTACACCCCAAAGACCGATCAGGAACGCACCGCCGAAGATGCCCTGCGACGGGAGCTGTTGGTCAATTGGGATGAGCTGTTCACTGCCGGGCCGACCAGCTAGCAGCTAGCGATCAGGGGCAGCGCGGGCACATCGGGCGATTCGACGCGGGCGGCAAATCCCTCCTCAGTTAGCTCGACGACCTCGGTAAACGTTGCATCGAAAAACTCCTCGGTTAGCAAGCGATACGGCGGATGATCGGGCTCGCCGGGGTTTTCGCGTACAATCTCGTGCATAACGCCGATGGTCTTGAGCACATACTCCTTATGGATGGGATACTGACCAAAACGCGTCGCCGCAGTATAGAGGCGATCGGTCGCGCGCGGAATCGAAACAATGCCGAGCGTCTTGCCAAACCAGTCAAAGTCGCCTTGCTTTTTAATGCGGAATTCCTCGCACGGCTTGCCGCCGTGCGCCTCTAGGTATTGGTTCACGCGGGTGTTCCACACGGTATCGGCCACGAGGTGAGACCAAACGCCCAGCGTCAGATCGAGCAGCGACTGCGCCACGTCATCGGGCGCGAGCGAAAGCTCACTAGCACCGGGACCGGCAACCGGCTCGGCGTCCTTGTAAACTTGGGGATAATGCACCCGATTGAGTCGCTCACGCTCCTCGACAATCGAGGTCGCGGCAGCCGGCGCACCAACAGGCGCCCCTTTGAGCAACGGCGCCACATAGGTATCCCAGAACTCGTGCTCGCGCGGCTTAGGGATAGGCTCGGGCTTTGCAAAGTGCGTAATGCGGTACGGGATGGGATCGGCGATGCCAGGGACCATATAGCCCACGAAGATATCCGGAACCACGCAGCCAAACAAAAAGGCATTGCGGTCGCGCACGCTATTGGCAAGCGCACCGGTGCGCTCCAGCAAACACTCCGTCTGAGCGATATGAATGTTCCAGCTTGGCATAGCCACCCCCATAAAAAAACCTGGATAACTATACCATCACGGCAAAGCCGCGCGGGCGGCTACGCACGCTCTACGCAGCAACTATTCCGCAGCGCCGCTCTCGGTTCCATACGACGGCGAAGGCGCCTCGACCACATGGTGATATCGATCGATATAGATGGCGCGGGCGCCCAGGCGCCGCACCAAATCCTGATGATGTGTGCTCATCAAGACCGTCTTGCCGGCAGCAACATAGGCCAGTAGAAAGTTGACCACGATGTCGCACGAGTCCTCGTCAAGTCCGTTGGTGGGCTCGTCGAGCACCAGGATATCCGGGTTCATCGACACCACCGCGGCCAGCGCAACGCGCTTCTTTTGCCCGCCCGAGAGCTGATAGGGAGAGGCGTCGGCAAGGTCGGCAACCTGGAACAGCCCCATGGCATCGCGCACGCGGCGCTCGAGCTCGTCTGCCGGCAGCCCCATTTGAGCCGGGCCAAACGCGACTTCCTCGCCGACCGTGGCGCAAAAGAGCTGCGCATCGGCATTCTGGAACACAAAGCCCACGCGTTGATGGAACCGTTGGGCCGTCGCGGAATCCTTGAGATATGCCGCATCGACCACGCGCCCGTCAAACAGGTACGCACCCGTGTCCGCAAGCTCAAGGCCATTGATAAGACGCATAATCGTCGTCTTGCCGCAGCCGTTGGGACCGAGCAGAGCAACGAGCTCTCCACGGTTCACCTGCAATGAAACGCCATCGACCACCGTATGACCCGCATAGGAAAACACCACGTCGCGAAACTCGATGAGCGGAGTGACCTCGGCGCCGGCAGCACCGCTCGCACCCATCGCGTTATTCGTATCGTTTGCCAAAACGTCGCCCTTCCCTACTCACATCAACGGTTCGACCGTCCGCGCTACAGCACCGCGCACAACACGGCGAGCAACGCCACAACGGCCGCGTAAACCGCATCGCGCCAGCCAAAGCCGCTCCGTGCAGGCGCCGGATACACGCCGGCGAAGCCGCGACACAGCATGGCCTCGTCCATCGCGCGGCTGCATTCCATCGCCTTGATAAACGTCATGCCCATGATACCCGCCAGCGAATCGGTGCGCGAAAAACCCGCAGGCGCGGAACCGACGCTGCGCAGCATGACCGATTCGCACAGATCGTGCGCCGTGCGTCCCAGCACCTCAATATGCTTGAGCGCCATATCAAACGTAAAGATAACCTCGTCGGGCAGGTGCAGCATCTTGAGCGTCGCCGACATGCGGCTCCAGGTGAGCGTCCACGAAACACCCAACACCAGCGACACATTAATAAACGTCTTGAGCGAGATCTTGAGCATGGCGCCCGTGGCAGACGCGCTCAGCAACAGGGCAGGCAGCGCCAGAACCACCGCAAGCCCCGTGGCGCCAAGCGCCGGTACAAAAGTCGCGCGCAACCCGCGCGCGGGGCGCACCGCGACCAGCACCAGCGCGATAGCCGCCATCAGCATCAGGTACAGCGGGCTCTGCGTCAGACACACGCACAGGACGCAGACGAACATCCCCACCAGGCGCACCGGAGCCGAAACGCAAGAAAGGGCGCGGTCGACCATCGACCCGCCCTCGTGCGCGCCTCCACCCAGGCGGACCCGCTCAAGCAGGCTCGCCAGGTGCAGGACGTTCTTTTGCATCACACGATGCCGAGCGCCCGTGGGCTCGTAACGCTGCGCGTCCGCAAGCCAGCTAGGCAGC
This sequence comes from uncultured Collinsella sp., assembly GCA_902494585.1. Taxonomy (GTDB): domain Bacteria; phylum Actinomycetota; class Coriobacteriia; order Coriobacteriales; family Coriobacteriaceae; genus Collinsella. The sequence goes on from CABUUD010000006.1 coordinate 22,475, forward strand.
TCGACCGTCGCCATGAGCCCCGCTTTCCTTAACTGTCAGCGAGATCAGACGGAATGCGATGGTGAGCACCGCCACACCAATCACGCCCGAAAGAATATACATCGCGGCCTGGCCGGCAAAGCCAAGGCCCTGCTCCTCGGAATAGGCCTGCAGATAATCGCCCGTGGGCAGAGCGTCGGCAAAGGTCGGAGTGTCGAGGCCGGCCGAAGCCTGCAGGCTATCGTCGCCGGCTTCCTGGACGGCAACCGCAGCGCCCTCGGCATCCCACTCACCCCAGGCGTCACCCGTGGCCAGCAGGCCCAGCGGCGTGGCTACGACAAGCATGGCAACCAGGATGAGCGTGGGGACCAGCGAGGTCTTCTTGGCAGCAGCGCCCTCGGCGGCAAGCTGACCATCGGCGGCCTCGGGGCCGACGATAATGCTCGGCGCCGTCTTCTTAATGAAACCGTAGATGGCGGCCGTCGCCACGCCCTCGACCACACCGGCAACCAGCATATGCGGGACCAACATGGCCGGAATAGCCACGGACAGCGGGAAGGGGCAGTACAGCGGGGCGCCCGAAGCGTTGGTGAAGAGCATCGGCTGAATACCGAACTCGATTGCCGCGCACAGGGCCGCCAGGCACAGGCCAACCCAGCCGCTTACGATGGCCGAAACCGAGGTGCCCCAGCTTTTGTCGTGCAAACGGCTGTTGAGCGCACGGAACACGATAGCAGCGGCAAACGGCAGCACAAAGGCCATGTTAAAGCAGTTGGCTCCAAAGGACAGGATGCCGCCGTCGCCAAACAGCAGCGCCTGCAGCGCCAGCGCAACCGAAACCGCAATGGCAGCAGCCTCGGGGCCCAGCAGCAGCGCGATGAGCGCGCCACCAACGGCGTGACCAGTGGTACCGCCGGGCAGCGGCACGTTGAACATCATGAGCAAGAAGGAGAATGCGGCGCAGATGCCCAGGAACGCCATATGCTCGCGATCGAGCGTGGCGCGCACCTTTTTGATGCAGTGAACCCATACGGGCACCATCGCCACCGCCATGACGGCATCAGTCTGCGGGGACAGGTAGTTGTCTGGAATGTGCATATACGCCTCCCGGTTATCGGCGCACGAAATTGCAACGTCGCCTAAATCACCTTGTCAGTATTACGTAATGTCAGATTCGTAACACGCCGCGGGCTATCATAGCAAAACGGCGCGCTGCCGACAAAGCAGCACGCCGTTATGTAATGCGCGTGTCATATATGCAGGCTCAGCAGCGCCTTATACCGAGCATAGCGGTCACGTAGGACTCGCCAGCAGCCACCGCTGACCTATACCCCAGCGCAAGACCTAGCCGCGGACCTCGCCGTTTACGCCCTTGCACACCTTGGTGACGATCTTCTGGTGCGCCTTCTCGACCTCTTCGCTGGTGAGCGTGTGGTCATCGGAGCGATACGTAAGCGCAAAGGCCATGGACTTCTTGCCCGCTCCGATGCGGATGGGATCGCGGTAGACGTCGAACAGGCGCACGCCCTCGAGCAGCTTGCCGCCAGCGCTGGTAATGCGGCGCTCAAGATCCTCGCAGGTCACGGAGTTATCGACCACGATAGCCAGGTCGTGCTCAACAGCCGGATACTGCGAGAACTCGCGGTAGTTCTCCTGGTTGCGGGCGCCCTTGATCAGTTTGTCCAGGTCGAGCTCAAAGGCAACGACGACCTCGTCGATGCCCATGGCTTCGCGCGCCTCGGGGTGAATCTCGCCGACCCAGCCCAGCACGGTGCCGCCGGACAGAACCTCGGCCGCACGACCCGGCTGCAAGAAAGCGTAGCCCTCGCCCTCGACGGGACGGAAGCGAACCTTCTCGATGCGCAGCTGGGCAAGCAGCTCCTCGACAATGCCCTTGCCAAAGAAGAAGCGCAGCTTGCGGTACTTCATGCTCCAAGACTGCTCACTCCACTGGCCCGAGAGCACGCCCGCCACGGACTTGGTCTCCTTGGGCAGGCTGGCGTTCTCGCGACCGTGAAACAGGCTGCCGACCTCGTACAGATGCACGTTGGGCGTGCCGTGGGCCTCGTTATAGGCCACGGATTGCAGCAGGCCCGGCAGCAGCGAGCGGCGCATCTCGGTCTGCTCGGCCACCAGCGGATTCATGAGCACCACGGGGCAGCCGCGGCCCTCGGTGGACATACCGATCTTCTCCAGGTCGCCCGGGGCGGCAAAGCCAAAGGTCGTGGTCTCGTTGAGGCCGCAGGCGCGCAGGATCTCGCCGACCTTGCGGGTGAGCTTCTGCTCGCGGGTCAGGCCGCCGATGTGGTTCTTGGCAGCCGGGATGGTCGCCGTCACGCGGCCCATACCCCACAGGCGCAGGACCTCCTCAATCAGATCGATCTCGCGCGGCAGGTCGGGACGGAAGCTCGGCGGGGTGACCATAAAGTCCTCGCCGTACCGCTCGACGGTGCAGCCCAGGCGAGTGAGCGAACGCTCGATAAAGTCGGGCTCGATGTCGGCACCGCAGATGGCATGCACGCGGGCCAGGCGCAGCTTGATGCTGTCGATGGTCTTGGGCGCGGGGAAAACGTCGACATAGCCGGGAGCAACCTCGCCGCCGGCGATCTGTTCGATGAGAGCGCAGGTAACGTTGGCGACATCCACGCAGCCGGTCTCATCGACCTGGCGCTCAAAACGGATGGAGGCATCGGAGATCAGCGACAGATCGCGGCTGGTGTGCGAGGTGCGACCGGCGTTGAAGCAAGCACTCTCGACCATCACGTCGACGGTGTCGTCCTCGATCTCGGAATCCATGCCGCCCATAACGCCGGCCAGCGCCACGGGACGCTCGCCGTCGGTGATGAGGCCCATGCCGGCGTCGAGCACGCGCTCCTCGCCGTCGAGCGTCGTGAACTTCTCGTCCTGCTGGGCGGCGCGAACCACCACGCGGCGATGGCCATCGCGCTCGGCAAAGGTGTCCAGGTCAAAGGCGTGCAGCGGCTGACCGGTGAGCATCATCACGTAGTTGGTGATGTCGACGATGTTGTTGTGCGGGCGCACGCCCAGGGCGTTGAGGCGCTTGACCATCCAGTCGGGCGACGGGCCGACCTTCACGTTGCGCACGATGCGGGCGACATAGCGGTCGCATAGGCCCTCGTCGGCAATCTCGACCGAAAGCTCGTCGTCGGTCGCGCGACCGGTCTCGACCTTGATGGCGGGCAGCTCCACGTGGAAATCGCGGTCGAAGATGGCACCGGTCTCGCGGGCCATGCCGATCATGGACAGGCAATCGGGACGGTTGGGCGTGATCTCGCAGTCGAGCACGGTGTCGCTCGAGCCCACGTACTCGGCAAACGGCATGCCGCAGGGCGTATCCTCGGGCAGGATCATGATGCCGGAGTGGTCACCGCCCAGGCCGAGCTCGCGCGCAGAGCAGTTCATGCCCATGGACACAACGCCGCGAAGCTTGCTCTTCTTGATCTTAACGTCGCCGGGAAGCACAGCGCCAATCATGGCCGTGACGATATGGTCGCCGGCCTCAAAGTTCTGCGCGCCGCAGACGATCTGCAGCGGGGTGGGGTTGCCGTCGGAGTCGAGGTTCTTGTCGCCCACGTCGACCGAGCACACATACATGTGGTCGCTATCGGGGTGCGGGGTCTTGGTGAGCACCTTGGCGGTCACCACGTGGTCGAAGGACTCGCCCACGGTGTCGATCGCCTCGACCTCGGTGCCGGTACGGATATATTCGTCCGAAAGGGTCTTGGGATCCTCCGGAATATCGATCATGGTCTTGAGCCAGTCGTAAGAAACACGCATATAACTGGTCTCCTTTCATAAATGCGGCTTTGAGCCGGAAACTGCAACTAAGAAGAAAGCGTTCTAGAACTGGTTCAAGAACCTCATGTCACCAGTCATCAACGTGCGCAGGTCGGGCAGGTCGTAGCGCAGGGCCGCGACGCGCTCAGCGCCAATGCCAAAGGCGAAGCCGGTGTACTTCTCGGGGTCGATGCCGCAGTTGATCAGGACGTTGGGGTCGACCATGCCGCAGCCCAGGATCTCGATCCAGCCGCTGTGCTTGCAGAAGTTGCAGCCCTTGCCGCCGCAGACGTGGCAGCTCACGTCCACCTCGCAGGAAGGCTCGGTGAAGGGGAAGAAGTGCGGGCGGTAACGCGTCTTGCGGTCCTCGCCAAACATGCACTTAACAAAGTAGTCGAGCGTGCCCTTAAGATCGCCAAAGGTAATGCCCTCGTCGACGACCAGGCCCTCGATCTGGTTAAACTGCGGCAGGTGGCAGGCGTCGGCCGTGTCGGGACGATAGACGGTGCCCGGGCAGATCATATAGATGGGCGGCTTTTGCGACTCCATGGTGTGGATCTGCACGCCCGAGGTCTGAGTGCGTAGCAGTACGTCGGACTCGCCGTGGGCATGTGCCTCGGGGTGCGCGACGCTGCCGGGGTTGTTGTCGACCACGTAGAAGGTATCGCGGGCCGAGCGGCTCGGATGATCCATGGGGGCGTTGAGCGCGGTGAAGTTGTAGTAGGAGGTGTCGACCATGGGGCCGGACTCGACGGTGTAGCCGATACCGCTAAAGATGTCCTCGGCCTCCTCGATAATCTGCTTGATCAGGTGCTGGTGGCCGATCTGCGGACGGATGCCCGGCAGCGTGATGTCGACGGCCTCGTGCTCGAGTGCGTGCTTGAGGGCGGCGGCCTTCATCTCGGTAGTGCGCTCGTCGAGCATGCCCTCGATCAGCTGGCGCATCTCGTTGGCGCGCTTGCCCATCATGGGACGATCCTCGGGGGCGAGCTTGCCCATCATGCGCATCAGGCCAGTGATGCGGCCCTTGCGGCCGAGCAGCTCAACGCGCGCGGCCTCGAGCTTTGCGGCGTCGTCGGCGCCTGCGACGAGCTCCTTGGCCTCTTCCTCGAGTTTGACCAGATCATCAATCAGACTCATGTCTTCCCTTTCGTCTCTCGCGCTCCCCGCTTGCCGAGGCGGCTGCCGCCGTCTGACGTTGCGAAAACGCGGCCCGATTCGGTAACAAAAAACCGCCCTCGGGCATGTGCATTGCCCAAGGACGGTTGAATTCCGCGGTACCACCTTGTTTGACCCGGCGGATGTCTGGCCCGCCGTGCCCACTCTTTGCCCCTTGTCGCGAGGCTCACGGCTTCCCTACTGGGGACATCGCCGCCACCGGCCGCACGCCCGTTGAGGTCGCTGCTCGGGAGTGAACGCTTGGCCCTTGCCACCGCAGGAAGGCTTGCAGCCCATGACCTTCCCTCTCTTGCCGGCGACGCGGCGGGCAAACCCTCTCCGTCAACGCATTGGGCTATAGGATAACACATTCTGCGAGCATATCGCCGCGTTCCGTTTTGTTCGCACTGGGTACAAGGCAGGTAGCTGTGCAAACTGGCCGCACGCCCACCCGTGGCGTCCGGTCTGCGAGATCAAGGATATAGGTATGGGAAAGAAATTCGATAAGAAGGCCAAGGCGAGCAAAGGCATCAAGAAGCTCCGCAAGCTCGAAGGCAAACTGTGGACCCGCGAGTACCTGCTCAAGATTGCCGAGTTCGATGGCGCGACGATTGCCCCCGCCAACGGCGCCGCGGCCCGCGCCGATGCTATGGGCACCCTTGCCGGCGAGCATCACAAGCTCCTGACCAGCAAAAAGTCCGTTGAGCTCGTGCGCTCTCTCGCGCGTGAGACGGTCGCCGACGGAAAAATCGACGACCCGCAGCTGCTCGACGAAATTCGCGTGCTCGGCCGCGACCAGCGCGAGGCAAGCGCCATTCCCACCGAAGAAGCCGAAGCCTGGACCAGGCTTACCTGCGAGGCCGATGCCGTGTGGCACAAAGCCAAAGCAGCCAACGACTGGGCGAGCTTTGAACCCTATGTGGACAAGATCGTCTGCCAGCTCAAGCATCAGGCCGAGCTCATGGACCCCAAGCGCGACCCATACGATGTTTGGCTCGACCAGTACGAGCGCGGCCTTTCCGCCAAGAGCTTCGACGCGTTTTGCGACGAAGTCAAGGCCACGGTCGTGCCACTCGTGCACGCCATCGGCGAGCGCGGCCAGCAGCCCGCTGCCGACTTTCTGCATGCCCGCGTGCCCGAGGCCGCCCAGCGCGCCATGAGCTTCGATCTTATGAAGCTCGTCGGCCTGGACCTGAACGACACCACGCTTGCCTTTACCGAACACCCGTTTAGCGAGGGCTTCTCGGTGGGCGATGCGCGCATCGCGACGCACATCTACGAGGACGACTGTATCTCCAACGTCTACAGCATCATCCACGAGGCGGGGCACACCATGTACGAGCTGGGCGTCAATCCCGCCTATGCGCGCACCTGCCTGGAGGGCGGCACCTCCATGGGCATCCACGAGAGCCAGAGCCGCTTTTTTGAGAACACCGTGGGTCGCAGCCGCGCCTTTATGGGACCGCTGCTCGAGGTGCTGCGCCGCCACGCGCCCGAGGTCTACGGCGATGTCGACGAGGACACGCTCTATCGCGCCGTGAACATCGCGCAGCCGTCGTTAATCCGCACCGAGGCGGACGAGCTCACCTACCCGCTGCATATTATGGTGCGCTACCAGATCGAGCGTATGCTGTTTGCCGGCGAGGCCACGGCCAAGGACATCCCCGCGCTTTGGAATCGCTTTATGGACGAGTATCTGGGCATTCCCGTTCCCGACGACACGCGCGGCTGCCTGCAGGATACGCACTGGAGCGGCGGCTCGTTTGGCTACTTCCCCACGTATGCGCTGGGTAGCGCCTACGACGCCATGTTTGTGCCGGCCATGTGCCGCGACGGTGTCGACCTCAACGGCGCCTGTGCGAGCGGCGATTTGGCGCCCGTCCGCGTCTGGCTGGGCGAGCACATTTGGCAGTGGGGCCGCGCCAAGGACGCGCCGGAGCTCATCAAGGGCGCCTGCGGCATGGCCTTTGATGCCCGTTACTACTGCAGCTACCTGCAGGACAAGTTCACCACGCTGTACGAGCTGTAAGGCATAACCGACACGCCAACGCAAAGGGGACGCCGCGGAACCAATCCGCGGCGCCCCCTTTCCACCTAGTTGTTTAAGAACGTCCCCAATGACTACCTTACAGAGCTTCCAGCGCCGCGGCGATGCGCTTCATGGCGACGTCGGCAGCTGCCTGGTCGGGAGCTTCGGCCAAAACGCGAATCACCGACTCGGTTCCACTCTTGCGCACCAGCACGCGGCCCTCGCCCGCCAGCGACGCCTCGGCCTCGGCGATGGCGGCTTGCACGCCCATGTTGCCCAGCGCGGCGTCTTTATCCGCCACGCGTACGGCAACCTGAGCCTGCGGCAGTAGCTTGCACGGAGCCGTGAGCTGCGAGAGCGTCTCGCGCTCGGCACGAATCACTTCCATCACGCGCAGCGAGGTCATAATGCCGTCGCCCGTGCGCTCGATATCACCAAAGATCGTGTGGCCCGTCTGCTCGCCGCCCAGGCTGTAGCCGCCCTCGCGCATCTTGGCATACACATGACGGTCGCCCACGCCGCTGGTCACGGCACTTAGACCGGCAAGCTCCAGCGACTTGACCAGGCCAAAGTTGCTGGCGATCGTCGGCACCACGGTACCGCCCGAAAGGCGACCGTGCTTGTTCAGGTACACGCCGCACACATACAGGATCTGGTCGCCGTCGACCACGCGACCACGCTCGTCCACGGCCAGGCAGCGGTCGGCATCGCCGTCGTAGGCAAAGCCAACGTCCAGGCCCTGCTCCACCACGTGGCGCTGCAGACGCTCCATATGCGTGGAGCCGCAGTCAACGTTGATGTTAAAACCATCGGGCGCGGCGTTAATCACGCGCACATCGGCACCCAGCGCGTCGAACACCGGCTTGGCCACCGAGGATGCCGAGCCGTTGGCGCAGTCGAGACCGATCTTGACGCCCTGCAGCGAAAAGTTCGCGCTAGCGATGAGCGAGGCGATGTAGCGGTTGCGGCCCTGCATGTAGTCGACCGTGGCACCGATGTGGTTGCCCGTAGCCAGCGGCACCTCGCTCTTGCCATCGATATAGTCCTCGATGAGCTCCAACACGTCCTCGTCCATCTTAAAGCCGTCGCTGTTGACGAGCTTAATGCCGTTATCGCAAAACGGGTTGTGGCTCGCACTGATCATGATGCCGCAATCGAAGCAGCCCTCCACGGTCTGATGCGCCACGCCCGGCGTCGGGATCACGTGCAGCATGTAGGCGTCCGCGCCGCTCGCGACCAAGCCGCTCACCAGCGCCGCCTCGAACATATAACTCGAGCGACGCGTGTCCTTGCCCACGATCACGCGCGCCTTGGTCCCGCGGTTGGCGCCGTAATACCAGCCCACAAAGCGGCCGATCTTATAAGCGTGCTCTACCGTCAGCCCAACGTTGGCCTCGCCGCGAAAGCCATCGGTGCCAAAGTACTTCATACGCTCTCCTTACAAAATAGGGGCGAACAGATTGCCTGTCCGCCCCAAAATGGTACTCGATTATCTGCGCTACCAGAAAAACCCTATGCCGACGCGCTGTCGCGAGCCGCCTGGCATGTAGGAGTCTGACGCAGCGTAAGCGGCTTGTCCCCCGCCTCGGCCGACGTGGTCAGCGTATACGTGATCGTCGTCGTCTCACCAGCATGCAGGTCAACGGTGCCCGAATAGAAGGGGATTCCATGCCACGTAGCGGCGCCAAGACCAAACTGGGTGCCCTCAACCGTAAGGTCACTGATGTTGCCGCCCGTCGGGGCAAACACTGAGACATTCAGGCGTTCGTCGTCACGCGCGGCACCGGGTGCGCTCGCCGCAACGTAGTCGGGCAGCTTGCCAGCCTCCTCCTGCGTCATGATGTTCGTCAGGGTAACGGTGATGCGATAGGAGCACGTGCCGTCGCCGTTCTTCACGCCCTGGCCAATCTGCGTGTCGGCGTTCAGATACCAGTCGAGCTTGGAGAAGCTCAGGTTGTTAAAGTAAACGCCGGCAACGGGTTCGGCACTCGGATCATCCGGATCGGGCAGCGAAGCGTCAATGCCTGTCTCCTTGATGGCATTCTGCTCATCATCGTTTCTCATCCAAGCAATCAGACGGCCCTCTTCGGCACCGCGCTCGAATGCACCGACAAGCTTCGTAACGTCGACGTCACCGATGCCACCGAGAATCTTGTCGAAGGCGGCGCTGGCAACAGATGCAAAGATGCCGTCCGATTCTTCGACCGGATAGTTCCAATACACATCGTGCATGAGAACCTTCGCCGCGTTGGTACCGTCGACGACCGTACCATCGGGCAGCGAGACATTACCGACAAGGCCCAGCAGGTACTGCAAGAACACCGGATCGATGCCAACGACGCCATCAACGTCCTGCCCATACTGGGACTTCCACAGCGCGGCAACACGCTGCGAGTTGCGGGGCCAATCGGGCGAATACGCGTTGCCAGAGTTGTACAGGTTGCTGTGGTCACCAAACAGTGCCTCGTCCTCTTCGTCGATGCTCTCAACTGCCTCATCCTCGCTGAGTCCAATGCGGGGAACAAACTCGCCAATCGACATCTGACCATCGGTAACTGAAATCAAACCTTGCGAACCACCAAAACCGCCGCAAGCACGAATCTCGACGTTGTTCATGGCATACAAAAGATAGTTGCGCGTCTGGCCATTGGCGCCGAGCATCTGGGGCAGAACGGGGGCGACTTTCTCCGCCGCGTCGACCGCACCGTTCAGGGTGGCAAAGCCGTCCTTTGCCTTATCGACCAGCTCGGTCACCTGGGCGATATGCGTATCGCCAATACCCTGAATCTTTTCATTGGCGCTCTTGAACGCCTTCGAGCTATCGGAGAGCGAATCGGCGACCGCCTGCAGCGCGGACACGTTGATTGTCCCGTCCTGGAACAGCTTACCAGGCGTTGCCTGAGCGAGATTATCGGCCATGGGGACCAGCGCGCCGCTCGAAACATCGGACAGAGCGTCGACCATGGTGCGGGCGGCGTTAATATCGCCGCCGTACACCGGAATGAACGAAGCCATCGTCCACACCGGACTCGAGGTCTCCTTCTTCATGCTGCTGCAGAGCTCGTCAATTTTTTTCGCATCGTCGGGCAGGGTCGAAAAATCGCCCGACGTGACCTTGTCCTTAAGGCCGCCGACGATCTCGACTGTTTCCTTTGCCTGGCTCTTCACGGTTTTTGCCGAGTTAAACAGCATGAAGCCACTCACGCCAAAAGCGACAAGAACCACCGCGACGATGACAGCAACAACGGCTGCAACGCGGCGCTTCTTGCGCTCGCCCTTGCGATGGCGATGGCGAACCAGGCCGTTCGAGGTCGGGCTCGTCGAGGAATCACCGCCGTAGTTCAAGCCAAAATCGTAATAATCTTCTTTAGAGCCCGAGCCCTTAAACTCGGCACCGTCGTCATTGAGACGGGCAAACGTGCCGGTTTCGGAAGCGCCCGTATAGATAGTGCCTAGGTTACCCGTAAGCCCTGCGTCTCCAGCAGAAGAAGCACTATTGGCGGGATTGGCAGAGTTGACGGGGCCGGCGTTGTGGGCGCGATTAGCGTTGTTAGCGGGGCCAGTGGAGCCGGCGACATTTGCACCGCCCGTTGGCGCCGGACGGACCCCGGCCGACGAAGCCGCAGAGCCCGCCCCGCCCGGAAATGCCTGCCTGCCTACGCGACCAGCCTGTTTTGCCTTTTGAGACTGTTCGTACAGAGCGGCAAACATCGCCGTTTCGCCCGGAGACGTACGGTTGCCAGCACCGTTTTGGCTGGATCCACTCGGTACGCCAGCGTTTCCAGTCCCATTTGAACGCGGCGGAACTGCAGGGCGCTCGCCGTCGCCGTTCTTAAAGTGGTTACCAGCCATAGAGGAGTCCTCGCAATACTAAAAGTCAATAACGCTATTAGTTTATGACATATTTGGCATCGTCAGTTAAACTCCAGATGCAGGCACCAATTCACGAAATTGTGGTGCAACACCGTGTCCGTCTGGGCAGCGGCGTGAGCTATACCGTCAGAAACATCATCACGATAATCATGGCAAAGCCGATCAGGTCGGTCGGCAAAAACACCGTGCCCAGCATAACGGCGCTGGTAATGGTTGCCGAGACCGGCTCCACGGTTCCGATCAAGCTCGCACGCACCGAGCCGATGTCCTTAACGCCCTGCATATACAGCATGTAGGCAAAAAACGAGCCAATGACCACAAACACCGCGAGCGCCTCGATACCGGCAGCATCGAGCACCGGCATATGAGCCCACGGCTGCACGAAGACGCACGAGACCACGCCCGCTGCGAGCATGGCAGAGCCTGTAACGATGGGGCTGCCGTATTCGGGCAGAATCTTGGCGGGAATCACCGCCATACAGGCTGCGCTAACCGCACACATAAGGCCTGCGACCAGACCAAGCGGCGATATGCTCAAACTGGTCGGGTCGCCGCCGGTAGCGATTAAAAAGGTGCCACCGAGGGCCAGACCAATGCCGATCGTCTCGCGAGCGCGCGGCATGCGGCGATCGACCACGCAGGCGTAACCCATGATGATGACCAGCTGCAGGCACTGGAGCACCGTCGCGGTTCCGGCATTGGTCAGACGCACGGCCGAAAGATAGCAGAACTGGTTGAACAGCAGGCCAAAAGCGGTAAAAAGCAGCAGTTGCCTACGGTCGGCGGGCGTGGTCCAGAGCCTAACCAGACGCTCGCGATCGCGCGTGACCACCACGGTCATAAAGAGCAGGCCGGCGAGAATCTGGCGCACACTCATAAGCCACAGGGTATCAACGTGATAAGTATCGAACAGGAAGCTCGCGCTTGTGCCCGAAAAACCCCAAAACGAACCGCCCGCCAGCGTGGCCAGAACGCCCGTAATCATCTTGCGCGACGACGCATCGTTGAGGCGCTCGCGCCATGCACGGCGGGTGCTGCGGCTGAGCTCGTCAGTTCCCTCGGGCACGACAAAATCGGACGCCGCCGTCATCGGTACCGAAGCCTTTTTGCGTGCACGCTGCGCTGAGCGCTCCTGCTCCATTCCACTCCCCCGAAATCAATTGGCAACAAAGCGCTCAAACTGTAGCACGAATATTGGTATGAAAAAGCAGACGATTCGGAACATCTATGGGCGTCCCAATTGCAGGGACGAAAGGCACCGAAGAGCTATGCCGATCGGTTGGAATCGTCTAGGGCGCCGGGATCGGTTTCCACACTTCCCCCAGTATGCTCGTCGTCGCTCTGCTCCTTAGCGTCGTCCTGGCCTTCCTGCTCGCTACGACGCTTTTCGCGAATCTGCTCCACGGCAGCACGCAGGGCGGCCTCGTCCTCGGCGCGTGCCACCTCTTGTGTGGTTTTGACCATATGGCGAATCTCGAGCACCAGCAGCACGATCAGCGGCACCACGATAAGCGGGAAGAACAGAAGCGGGTTGGTGAGCAACGAGACCACCACGCCCAGGCCTGCCGACGCAAAGACCACGCGGCCCACCACATCGGCGGCGGGTACGGGCGCGGCGTCCTCGACCGGATTGGCATCGCCCTTGGTGCGGTAAACCGGCGTGCCGTCGGCCGCATCCTCCACGGCAACGATGCGGTGCGTGTTGAGCGAACCCTCCAGCGCGTCATCGGACGAATGGAAGGTGATGATATCGCCCACCTGGTAGACCTGGCTGTTGTCGGCATCGACGACGATAAACGAATGCACGGGAATCGCCGGCTCCATCGAGCCGGTCAGTGTGCGCATAAAGCCGTAGCCCATGATGGTGGGAATCTCGCCGGCGGGCGTGAACACCGTGCGTAGCAGCACCACAAAGGCGACCAGGATCACCACGGTCGCCAGCACGTTGATCACGCGGAGCACGTGCTTCATCACTTATCGGCGTCCTTTGCAGAAAGCTCGGCGTCGGCAGCGACCTCAGCCTCAGTGGCATCCGCCGCAGAAGCGCCATCCTCGTCAGGCGCGGCGGCCACGCCCTCGCCAGCCTCGCCGCGCAGACGAGCCAGCAGATAGCGCGACAGGCTGTTGCCCTCGGCACGGCGCTCGGCACGGGCGCGCTCGCGCTCGGCCTGCTCCAGCTCATGCGCCAACGAATCCAAGCGCTGCTGCATCTCCGCGCGGACGGCCTCGAGCTCGTGCTCGTGCGTGGTCTTGGCGGCGGCGAGTTCCTGCTCAATACGCTCCCCCGCCTCGAGCTCGGCCGCGGCGATACGCGCGTCGGCGTCGGCACGGGCCTCCTCGGCGGCACGCGTGGCGGCATCGCGCTCGGCAGCGGCTGCGGCGACCTTCTCGCTGGCGTCCACCGCAGCCTGCTCCACAGCAGAATCGGCGGCCGCACGGGCGGCATCGATCGCAGCATCGGCTGCCTGCTGAGCAGCGGAAACCTTCTCCTCGGCCGCGGCGACGGTGTCGGCGAGCTTCTGCTCCGCCACAGCAGCGGCGGCTTCAGCCGCCTCGGCCGCGGCACGGGCATCGCGCTCGGCCGTCAGCTGCACTTCCTCGATCTGCAGCTGGGCGGCGTCCAGCTTGGCATGCAGTGCAGCCACCTCCTTGGCAGAAGACTCACGCACGGCGGCGAGCTCGGCCGCGGCGGCATCCTTGGCGGCCTGCAGCTCGGCGGCATCGGCCGCCGTCTTGGCAGCCAGGGCCGCGGCGGACTCGCTCTTGACCTGCGCGACCTGCTCGGCGGCCGCCTGCTCGGCAGCTGCAATCTTGGCATCGGCATCGGCGCGAGCGGCCGCGACCTCGGCATCGGCCTCGGCACGCATCTGCTCAAGCTGGGCCGCCGCGGTCGAGCGTGCCTCTGCCGCAGCATCCTCGGCAGCCTTCTTGCCGACCTCGACATCCTCCAGCGAGGCGCGCAGCTCCTCTACATCGGCCTCGGCAATCTGCGCGCGCTGCGTCAATGCCAGCTCACGCGTCTTAGCCTCGTCCAGCTCGTCGGCCAGGTCGTCACGCTCGTCGGTCAGCGCATGGGCCTGAACCTTCCAAGACTTGACCTGCCCCTGCAGCTCCTCAATCTGCTCGCGAGCCTCGGCCAGCGCCTGCTCGGCGTCGAGCTGGGCCTGCGTGACCTCCTCCACAAACATGCGACGGACCTCAACGTCGGGCAGGTCGGGGCTATCGACCTGCACCTCCTTAATCTCCTTAATAAACTTGGGCGCCACCGGCTCGGGATGCACGCTCTCGAGCTCCTGCAGGTTGCGCTCGTCGTCGGTCAGGCTCTTAAAGACGGTGTAGTTGTTAATGAGGTTGGTGTACATCTGCACCATGTACTCGTCATCGAACGCCAGCGCCTGCTGTTGCACGTCGATGTTGTAGCCCACCTTGTCGTAGCGCTCCATAAACTGCCACAGCTGGTAGCACTTACGGTAGTTGGGATCCTTCATGATGAGGTTGGTGCGCTGAATGGGGCTGCGAACCGCGCTGCATCCGTTCATGATCTGGCAGAACGACGCGCCGCGCAGTGCCATGACCAGACGGCGCACGCGGTCGATGCGCATAAAGACGTCCATGTTGTCGGCGTCGTTCTCGGCAAAGCTCTGGCGGTTCTTGACCGTCATCTCGACGTTGTACTCGATCTCCTCGTACGCATCGTCGATCTTGCTGTGCATCTTAAAACGGTTGCGGATCTCGTTGCCCGTCGACCAAAAGATCACGTCGGTACGCTTGTCTACAAACGTCAGCAGGCGCTGAATCAGGTGGTAGATAAAGCGGTTCTCGTACAGGTCGTACGTCTCAACGGTATTGACGTTGAGGATGCGCGTGGGGTGGACGCCACCATCGTCGCTCGGCGCCAGGAACTGCGTGTTCTGGCTCAGATGACGGACGCTGTCGGCGCTGATCTTTTTGGCAAGCGAGACCGGCACCACCTCTTCCTCGGTGGTGATAAAGCGGCGCGGATTTTCGATGATGGTGTTGATGGCGTCGAGCGAGTCCTCGATCATGCTGATCCACTCCTCGTCCACCACCTTGACGAGCTCCTCGCGCTGCTGCTCGATCGTGGTGCCCGAGGCCTGCGCCATCTCAAACAGATAGCGGAAGTAGCGGCTGTCCTCCTGGATAGGCTCCATCTGCTCGGAGAAGCTGGTATAGAGGTCCTGAATGGTCTCGGACATGGGTTACTCCATAGGTTGGATCGATCGGGATGGGGCATGGCGACGTCACGTAGGGCAAACGCTACTGATTGTCTTGTCCCACGCCCCGCGCTTACGGCATTAGTAGAAGTTCTGGATCCGCTGCAGGTACATGACGGAATCGGGCAGGCCGCCCTCGCCAAAGGTCTTCTCGATGTACTCGATCAGGCCCTTCATCTCGTCGCGCACAAAGCTCACGTTCATGGACTCAAACTTCTTGAGCACCTTGCGGGCGATGATGTAGTCCATGCCGCCCAGCTCGGTGCCGCCGCACGCCACGTACACGGGGATAAAGTCGTACATCTGCTTGATGATACGGTTGCCAAAGGCCAGCTTAAAGCGGGTCTGCAGGTACTGGTCCAGCTTGTGCATCTTCTGGAGCAGCTCGTCATCGATCACGTACTCGACCTTGGCCTTCTGGAACAGATACTGCAGGTGGTCGGCCGTCACATGCACGCGCTCGTGCGGCTCGCACTCAAACGCGTCGGCGCGCTCGTTGAGCTCGATAGGAATCGCGCGGTCGTACACCTTGTCCGTGATGGTAAAGGTGGAGTCGTCGTTGTTGGCCGTGCCGATAAACCACAGGCTGTCGGGAATGGTGAGCTTGCCGTCGTGCAGCTCCTTGGGGTCGGCGGCCCACTGGGTGGGCACCAGGTCGAGCACCCACTCGTCGTGGCTGGGCATCTCGAGCACCGACAGGATCTCGGCAAAGTAGTACTCAACACGGGCGAGGTTCATCTCGTCGAGCACGATCATGGACGGGTCCTGGCGCAGCCCCGCCTCGTACACGGCGCGGAGGAACTCGGTCTCGTTAAAGCGCTTGGAAAACTCGTTGAAGTAGCCCAGCACCTCGGTGCGATCGCGAAAACTCGGCTGCACCGACACGATGGTCGCAGGGTTGTCCAGGTAGCGGCTAAAGCTGTAGGGCAGCGAGGTCTTACCGGTACCCGAGATACCCTCCAGGATCAGTAGCTTGGAGGCGGCCATGCCGGCCACAAAGCGGCGGATGACCTCGGGCGTGTAGTAGAGCTTCATCTGGCTGCAGGCGAACGCGCGGAAGCTGTCGACAAAGTCCTCCAGCGAGATGGCATCGTCGTAGACCGGGGGCTCCCAGTCGCGGTACTTAAGGTCCACAAGGGACAGCTTGGGGAAGCGGTTGGCCTGGGCGATTTCCTTTTCCTCGGCAAGGGTCTTGGCCTCGACGGTGGCCTTGGCCATGGCGGCCGCGGCGTCCTTGACGCCATCGCCATCGAGCGCGAGCGACGCGTTGCCCGACACCACGGCAGCCGTGGCGCCCTCGCCCGCAGGCGCACCGGCGCCCACAGCGGCGCCCACCACGTTGCCCACCGTGGGCAGGTGGTCGTCGGCCAGGGCAGAGGCGCCCACGTACGGAATCTGCTTGGTGCCGCCCATGGCATTGACCTTGAGCGCCAGCAGCTTGTTCTTCTCGTCCATGAGGTCGAGCACCTGCTTGTTCAGGCGGCCGATCTCGCGATAGAGCGCCTTGTTGGACGTGTCGTCGCGATGCAGGCGGCGGTTGATGCGGTAGCGGTGGACCAGAATGGCCACAATCAGCACGGGGACCGCGATGAGCATGGCAAGCAGAATGACCGCGCCGATCTTGCCCACCAGGTCAAACGTGGTGAAGTAGGTCATAAAGATGTTGAAGTACTCGACCCAGCCAAACACCAGCAGGTTAAGGATGGAGCTCACGACGGCAACGACGTTGTAGACGACCTTTGCCAACAGCTCCCAGGCAAATCCCAGAAACTCACTCACCGTCGGTACCCTCCTGCTTGGTCGCGTTCATCGCCGCCTCGGCCTCGGCCTTCAGACGACGGGCTTCCTCGAGCTTGGCCTCGGCCTGGGCGAGCTGCTCGGCGGCGTTATCGGCCGTGACGGCGGTGTCACCCTTGTCCTCGGCGTCCACGATAGCGGCCGCGGCGGCCAGGCGGTCCTCCTCGGCCATAGCGCGCTTGAGGTTCATGCCCACCACGATGAGGTGATACACCTGGTAGATAAAGAACAGCAGCATGGGCAGCACAATCACAATGAGGAAGCCCATGGAGCTGGACAGGAAGTCCATGACCTTGCCCATCTGCGGCAACGCGAACAGGTACTTGCCCACGATGTCGCCGTCACTGATGATGTGCGTATCGGCCACGTCGTTGTTGTCGCCCTTGGTGGTAAAGCTGCGCATGCCGTTGACCTCGTCGATCGCGGCGATGCGGTGCGTGTTGAGCGCGTACTCGTTGTCGATGATGGTATGGAATGTCACGATGTCGCCCACCTCGAGCTTGGAGGTGTCGCACTTTTTGATGAAGATAAGGTCGCCCTTGTTAAACGTGGGCGCCATGGAGTCGGACTGCACGGCGAGCGGGGTGAAGCCGGCGATGTCAGAGACGCTGCCGTCCTCGCGCGTGGCGAGCGTGGTAAACGCATACAGGGCCGCCACCAGGATGATGATCCACATGATGACGCTCAACGCGATGGATGCGGCTTTTTTAACAGATTGCATGATGTCCCTTACTACCGTGTCTGTCTAGGTCGTGCGCGGCCCGGTGGCCGCCGTGCATATCTACTGTTCCTCGATGCCCTCAAAGCGCATCGAAACCGAATAGTTAGCTCCCTTTAGCATATTAGTGCAATTTGGGTCCGTTCCCTCGAGCCATATGCGAACGGTTACCGGCTTATCCGTATCTTTTATCAGGTCGAACATATCGCTGGCCGCGGTCGCCTCGCCCGAGCCGAGTCCAAAGACGGTGGCCGCGCCGGATGAGCCCCCGCCCCCGTTGGGGTCGTAGACCCAAGTGTGGCCGTCGGCGGTAAAACTCATGCGCATGGCGCTGGCCATGCCCTGCGTGTCGGAGCTAAACCGCGTGCCGGATGCGCCGTTGTCGCCGTCCTGCCCGGTCAGGCGCACGCGCAGGTCCGTGCTGCTCATAAAGTGCAGCGTAAACTCCAGGTAGGCGCCGGTGGCGGGATCGGCGGTGGAACCGTCCTCGAAGGTGAAGGTCTGGTAGTCGCTCGTGGTTACGGGCTTGAGCTTGGATGCGTCAATGTCCACGCCCTTTTCGCTGGCGATGCGCGCCGAGATCTGATCGAAGCCCAGGCTGTGCACGTATTCGTCGAACGTGGCATGCTCGTCCAGGTCAAAGCGCAGCGAGCCATCGGCGTTGGCGTCGATCATGAGCATGCGGGTCTTGGCGCTATCGGCGATGGAGAACCAGGCGAACGTTGCCATGGCTATCGCCACCAGCGCAAACAGCACCAGCACCACGGTGGTGGTGAGCTTGCGGCGAAGGTCGGTGTCGGTGGGCGCGGCGGTGCCGGGCCGGCGGGTAGCGGCGGTTGGACGGCGGTCGCCGGTAGCCGAGCGGCGGTCGTCTGGTTTAACGTGTGCCATTACGCCTCACCGTCCAAGGTCGCAAAGAGCGCCAGGTGCAAGGTGCCCGGATCTTGATAGAGATAGTCGGCGCTATCGGGGTCGGTGCCCTCGATGTAGTAATAGATATCCAGACGATAGGTCTGGCCCAGCGCCAGCGTGGCGAGTGTGTTCTGCGGGCGCGTGGCTGTCTCGCTCGTGTTCAGCGTAAAGGCGGCCGGGTCCTGCGTCACGTTGGTACCGCAAGCGAGCTGGCCGTTTTGCCAGCCCAGCAGCATGCCATCGGCGTAGCCGGCAAGGCCAGCCGGGGCGGTCGTGGGATGCTCGCCGCGATGGCCGCTGTCGGAGCTGTCGAGCTCAAAGATGTTGGTGGCAAGCACCTGGTTGCCGCTCGAGATCTTTATGCCCACGCGGGCTGCGCGCAGCAGTTCGGCATCGGCACCCTGCGGGACCAGCGATTCGGCCAGATACAGGTTGACCTTGCCCCTTACTTTCCTGGCGCCCGTTCCGGTAATGGCGGGGCGCAGGTCAATCCAGCCGTGGTAGAAGGCGGAGCCGTTGTCTTTTGCCTGCTCAAACACTGTGGCATCGCCGGCAGAGTTGTTTTGCGCACAGGCAGCAAAGCCGTTGAGGTCGAAGGTCGAGACCGGGTAGAGCGTCACGGCGCCGTTCGCGGTGGAGGCCAGAGATGCATCGCCTTGCTGCGACCAGCTGCCGCGGTCGGCGTCACCCAGCTCCAGCACCAGCTTGGACGTGTCGCTGTGCACGCTCACCGAGTTGGTGTTGACCTTCATATTGTTGGTAAACCAGGCGTAGGTCGCGACGCCCAAAGTGGCGGCGAGCGC
>CABUUD010000007.1 GCA_902494585.1 uncultured Collinsella sp.
AGAAACTAAGTCGGAGTAGCGCTGGAATAGAGCTGGAATAGGGGCCGGTGGGGCAAAAATGCCCCGCCGGCCCCGCGCTTAAACGCGCGGTTGGGCCGCCACGAACAAAACTATGTCGGTTTACTACGATGAATTCGACATCCCCGACCATGACTGCATTTTTCTAAATATTGCAAGCGCTCTACCTGCGGTTTTGCAAGTGCGCAATTTGCCGTGGTCAAAGGTGGGCGATTCACCGTAGTAAACCGGCATAGTTTTGAAATGGCATTAAAGCGGTAGCAGCCATTTTGCTATGCCGGGGTGGTCGGCCGTTGGGTAATTACCCTCGCAGGTAGGCAATGGCGATCTGTGTGCGGTTGCGTAGGCCCATTTTGGCAAGGATCGAGCTGATGTGGTTGCGCACGGTGCCTTCGCCCATGTAGGCGGTGGCGGCGATCTCCTTGTTGTCGAGGCCGCGGGCGATGAGCTCGGCAACTTCGAACTCGCGGTCGGTTAGGCTGGCGAAGGCCGCGGGTCGGCGGAGTGTGCCCGCCTCAACGCCCGTTCCGTCAAAATCGATGTCCTCGATCGCCTTGCCCTCGAGTACGCGTTTGCCGTCCATGACTTGCGTCAATGCCGGAGGAATGGCGGCGACATCGGTCTTGATCAGGTAGCCGCGGGCACCCAGTTTGAGCGCCGACACAATGTACTCGTCATCCGAGAATGTCGTCAGAAACACCACGCGCGCCGAAGGGTCGCGCTCAAGGATCTCGCGTGCCGCCGAAAGTCCGTCACGCCCCGGCATCTGAATGTCGAGCAGTGCGATATCGGGCGCGTGTTCGGCATAGAGCGAAACCGCATCGTTGCCGTTGGCACCGGTGCCCACCACTTCGATCTGCGGCTGGGCGCCCAGGATAATCTTGAGCGAATCGACCACCAAGCGGTCGTCGTCGACAACGATGAGCCTCATCGGTCCTCATCTCCTTGCTGTTTGGGAACGGTGGCAAACACGCGCCAGCCGCCGGCGCTGGCACGCGGGCCGGCGGTGAAGGTGCCGCCAAGCGCCTCGATGCGCTCGCGCATGGAGGCGAGCCCCATGCCCTCCGCGGCGCCGCGGCTGCTTGCTTGGACCCCGCCCGCGCCATCGTCGGTAACGATGAGCTGGTAAAACGACGGATGCTCCATGCATCGTACGGTGACGGTCTGGGCGCAAGCGTGGCGCATGGTGTTGGAGAGCGCCTCGCGCAGGACCGCCGCAAAGCAGTTGGCGACGTTTGCGGGCGCATGTTCGGCCAAAACTTCAAGCTCAATCTGCGGGCCGCCGTCCGAGCGCGCGCCTTCAACAATACGTTCGAGCTGCACGGAAAGGTCGACGGCGTTGTCGTTGAGCGCGTGGACGCTGGCGCGCACAAGCTGGAGCGCCTCGTCAACCGTGCGTTTGACGTCGGCGAAATCGGCGGCGACGCCGGGCTCGTCGGCATGGACTACGCGCAAGGCTTCGGCTTGCAGTGAGGCGCGCGTGAGCTGGTGGCCCACGTTATCGTGGATCTCGCGCGCGATGCGGGCGCGTTCGGCGAGCGTCGCGAGCTCGACTTCGTAGTCCTGGCGGTCGGCAAGATCGCGGTTGCGCGCCTCGAGCGCGAGGGCTCGTTCCTGCAGTTCGTCGCGGGTGCGGCGCATGCGCTGCTGCTCGCACTCCAGCTGGGCGGTACGTAGCGATAGCAAGATGGCGGCAACTGAAAGGACGGCGGTCAGCAGGAGCGTTCGGGCGGTGAGCTCGTCGGCGCGAAGGTCCGCGACGAGCGCAAAGGTAAAGACGGAGCCAATGCTCAGTGCGATCCAGGCACGCTCACGGTGCACGCGTCGTGCGATGTCATAGAGGGCGAGAGGTGCAAACGGCACAAACGGCGGCACGAAGACAGCCGCGATGATGTAAGCGTAGCTCGCGGCCTCGCTTGTGCGCCGGGCGCGTTCTTCCTGTGCGACCTCGGCCAGCGAGGTGGCAATAACACCAAGGCAAAACGCCGCGACCAGGCGAGCGTCCACAGCAAGGCCCATAGCGGCCGCAATGCAGCACGCCAACACAATCGATTTGTCGAAAAGCCTGTTCATACGGGTATTGTACGCGATGCTGCGCGCGGGGGAGGCGCCGCCCGGGGCAACCGTGACATTCCTCCCGCGCGGCAAAGCGGCGTCGATCGCTCGCGCGAGCGGGGGTTTCGCCTCCGCCCCCTCGCACTCGTGACAAAGCTCACTGGCGCGCGCCGGCGGCTCCTGCGATGATGCAATCGTACCGGGCCGCAATCAACAGGAGGGCCGCCTCATGACAGACATCGTCCACGTCGAAAACCTCGTCAAGCGCTACGACGACCTTATTGCGCTCGACCACTTTAACCTGAGCATCGCCCCCGGCGAGATCTTTGGCCTGCTGGGCCCCAACGGCTCGGGCAAGACCACATCCATCAACTGCATTCTGCAGCTGCTCGCCTACGACAAAGGCACCATCGAGCTGTTCGGCGAACCCATGACACCCACCCGCTACGACCTCAAGCGCCGCATCGGCGTGGTGCCACAGCAAGTGGCGGTATTCGACGAGCTCACGGTGCGCGAGAACATCGACTATTTCTGCAGCCTTTACGTCAACGACCGCAAGCGCCGTCGCGCGCTGGTCGATGAAGCCATCGACTTTGTCGGGCTGGGCGACTTTACCAAGTTCCGCCCCGGCAAGCTCTCGGGCGGCCTGGCGCGCCGCCTTAACATCGCCTGCGGTATCGCGCACAAGCCCGAGCTCATCTTCTTCGACGAGCCCACGGTGGCGGTCGACCCGCAGAGCCGCAACGCCATCCTGGAGGGCATCTGCCGCCTGCGCGACGAGGGCGCCACGGTGGTGTATACCAGCCATTACATGGAGGAAGTCGAGCAGATCTGCAGCCGCATCATGATCATGGACGGCGGCCGCGTGCTGGCACAGGGCACCAATGACGAGCTCAAGCGCATGATTCAGATGGGCGAACGCGTGACCGTCGAGGTCGGCGCCGTCGAGCCCGCCACGGTCGAGCGGCTGCGCGCCCTCGAGCACGTGCTTGCAGTCGAGCTGTCCGGCGGCGAGCTCGTCTGCACTTGCGAGGCGAGTCCGCACAACCTGGTCGACATCCTCGACACGCTGCGCGCCGCCGACGTGGCACTCGGCCGCGTGTGGAGCGAGCCGCCGACCCTCAACGACGTGTTCCTCGAGATCACCGGCCGCGAGCTGCGCGACTAGGGGGCGGTCATGTTCAACACCATCATCACCACGGTCAAGACACTGCTGCGCCGGCCGAGCACGTGGGTTTGGGGCGCTCTCTTTCCCATCGCGCTTTCCACGATGTTTATGTTTATGTTTGCGAACCTGAGCTCTGACGGCACGGTCGACCCGGTGCCGGTTGCCGTCGTGGCGGATGAGGCTTGGGACGCCTCGACCTTTAAGGACGTGGCGACGTCGCTTGCCAAGGAAGGCGACGACCAACTGCTCGAGATCCACGAGTGCGACGACGCAGCCGACGCGAACCGTGCGCTCAAGGCCGGCGAAGTCGCGGGCATCTACACGGTCGATGCCGCGGGCACGCCCAGGCTCACGCTGCTATCGAGTTATGACGGCTCGCGTGCGTCGTCGGTGCTCACCGATCGCAGCATCCTGGAGACGGTGGCAAGCTCGTATACGCAAAATGCCGAGCTCATGTCCCAGATTGCCCAAGACAACCCGGCGGCGCTCGCCGACCCGGAGGCGGTTGCGCGCGCCCTATCGCTCGAGGGTGGCACCCACCGCGTAAGCCTGACACGCATCACGCCCGATGGCACGGTCATCTACTATTACGCGCTTTTTGGCCTGGTCGCGATGATGTCTGCCGAGTTTGCCGCCTTGAGTGTCGTCGATTTGCAACCCAATCTGTCGGGCCTTGGCGCGCGTCGCTGCGTGGGCGGCCTTTCCAAAACGGCGTCGCTGGCCGGCATCTTTGTGGGCTCGTGGCTGGTCTCCTTTGCCTCGATGACGATCGCGATCGGCTACGTGCGCCTGGTGGTCGGCGTCGACTTTGGCGGGCGTGAGGGGCTGTGTCTGGTGGGCGGTGCCGCTTCCGCGCTTGCCGCCACGGGCCTGGGGCTCTTTGTGGGCACGCTTCCCGTTAAGGGCGGCAAGGCGTCCAAGTCGGGCATCCTCACGGGCTTTGCCACCACGTGCGCCTTGTTCGCCGGCCTCTACGGCGAGCCGGCGATGGCACTTGCCGACGACGTTGCCCGCGCCTGCCCGGCCGAGTGCTGGCTCAACCCCGTCAAGCTCATCTGCGACATGTTCAACCGCCTGTATTTCTTTGAGGACCTGGGCCCCTTTGCCGTTCGCGCCGGCGCACTGGTCCTGATGGCGCTGCTGTTCGTTGCCGCCGCCACGCTGATCTTTGGAAGGAGCCGCTATGAGCACCTTTAAGACTGCGCTTCGCATGGCGCTCGCACACCCGCTCTATCTGCTCATCTACACGGTGTTCATCTCGCTCATGGGTGTGTTTATCGCGGCATCGGTGAGCTGGAACTCGTCGCAGCTCACCGAATATAAGCCCTACGATGCCAACGTGATCGTGGTCGACCGCGACGACAGTGACCTTTCGCGTGCGCTTACCAAGCATCTGGGTTCGCGCTTTGAGCTGGTCACGGGCGTCGGCGACGACACCTACGACCTTGCGGACGCGCTTTCCAAGAGCAACAGCGCCAAGGGCAGTGCCGACTGCGTGTTCTTTATCCCGGAGGGGTTTGAGGGCGACCTCGTTGCAGCTGCCCGCGCGGGGGAGTCCCTGCCCAAGCTCGATGTGACCTACGGTGCCGGCACCATGGCGGCGGCGCTTTCGTCTGCCGAGGCCTCGCGCTGGATCTCGCTCGCGGGCGCTGCGGCCGCACTTGAGCCCGCCGCCTCTAACGGTGACGTTGCCAAGGCCGCCGAGCATGCGGCCACCGAGCGTGCCGAGGTCGAGATCGAGCAGGTCAAGGTCGACTCGACTGCTGCCGCCACACTCGAGTCGTATTTCAACTTTGGTGCGTACGCGATTATCTCGTCGGTCATCGTGTCGGTGGGGCTGGTGTTCTCGGGCATGAACGAGCCCGAGCGCGTGCGTCGTATGGATGCCGGCCCAATCTCCGAGCGCCAACGTTCGCTTGCCGTGTTTGCCGCCGCCGCCGTGCTCACCGTCTGCATCTGGTTTGTGTCGAGCATGATGGGCGTCGCGGGCTTTGCCGGCGCGGTCGCCGAGGTCGGCGTGGGCCGTGTGTGCCTGGCACTGGCGGCGACGTTTGCCCTGGCGTGCACGCCGCTGGCCGTTGGCTTTGCCCTTTCGAGCCTGGGTGCGCGCGAGGAGCTGCTCAACGGCGTGGGCAACCTGCTTGGCATGCTCATGACGTTTTTGGGTGGCGCCTGGATGCCGCTGTCGCTCATGGGCTCGGCCGTGCAGACCGTGGCGCATTTTGTGCCGACGTTTTGGGTGAACGACGCGATCGGCAAGGCGCTCGCCGCGGACCTGACGTCCGCCGTGCTGGGCGACATTGCCTGCGACCTGGGCGTCACGGCACTCTTTGCCGTGGCCATTGCCGTCGCAGGCCTGGCTCTCGCACGCGCCAAATCCCGCGCCTAGCCACCTAGTCATTTAAGAGCGTCCCCAATGACCAGTCTGAAATAAATTCCAAGCTTCGCTCCAAAATAGTTCGCCAAGGTTTACTATTATCTCATAAAGTAGTACGAGGCTAACAATGGGGGATACCATGGCAACGCAGGAAGCCTACGTCCAGGTTAAGGATCTCAAAAAGCACTACGGCGACGGTGACGCGCGCCTGACGGTGCTCGACGGCATCGACACGTCCATCAACCGCGGCGAGATCTGCGTCATGCTGGGGCCCTCCGGCTCGGGCAAATCGACATTCCTCAACCTGATCGGCGGCCTGGAGGATGCCGACGCCGGCTCCATCATGGTGGACGGCTGCGACCTCACCACGCTCAACGCCGGCGACCTGGGCGAATATCGCCGCCGTGAGCTGGGCTTTGTTTTCCAGTTCTACAACCTGGTGCCCGATCTCACCATCAAGGAGAACATCGAGGTCACGGCGCACCTGTCCAAAAACCCGCTCAACATCGACGACCTGCTGCGTTCGCTGGGTCTCTACGAGCACCGCAACAAGTTCCCGCGCCAGGTCTCGGGCGGCCAACAGCAGCGCTGCGCCATCGGCCGTGCGCTCGTCAAAAACCCGGGTCTGCTGCTGTGCGACGAGCCCACGGGCGCGCTTGACTACAAGACGTCCAAGGAAATCTTGCAGCTCATGGAGGATGTCAACCGCACCTACGGCTGCACCATCATCATTGTCACCCACAATGCCGCCATCGCGCGCATGGCCAATCGCGTGCTGCGCCTGCGCGACGGGCGCATCGTCGAAGATGAGCTCAACGAGTCGCCCGTCGCGGCTGCCGAGCTCGATTGGTAGGCGGCGCCATGACACCTCTCGCAAAACGTCTCCCGCGCGAGCTGCGCCGCAATGTCGGCAAGTACCTGGGCATCTTTTTGCTTATGTGCGGAAGCATCGCCCTTACCTCGGGCTTTTTGCTCGCGGCGCATTCCATCGGTTGCCTTATCGACGACATGCGCGATGCGTACACGATTGAGGACGGTCGCGTGACCACCTCCTTCGAGGCCACCAAAGATCAGCTCAAGGCGGCCGAGGATGCAGCCGGCGACGTCGGCGGCGTTACGCTCTACAAGAATTTCTCCATCGACGCCATCATCAAAAAGACCGCCGGCGACGACGGCACCAAGCGTACGCTGCGCACCTATGCGCACCGTACCAAGGTCGATATCGCGTCCTTCTGTGAGGGCAAGGAGCCCAAGACGGACGATGAGGTGGCCATCGACCGTGTCTTTGCCACCAATAACAACCTGTCCGTGGGCGATAAAGTCGAGCTCGAGGGTCGCACCTACACCATCTGCGGCATCATGACCCAGCCCGATAGCCAAGCGCTGTTCCTCAACAATTCGGACTTTACGGTGAACACCATCACCTATGGCGTGGCCGAGGTCACCGACGCCGGCTTTGCCGCGCTCGAGGACGCCGGCGGTGCACCTGTCTACACGTACTCCTTTACCTTTACCGATCGCGACCTCCCCACCGCGGACCGCACCGATGCCGAGCAGGATATGGTGGAAGCGCTCACCGATGCCGATGCGCGCGTGGATGACCTCATCGATGCCGATTCCAACCAGGGCATTGGCTATGCGCGCGACGACGTGGACGGCGACTCCATGATGTGGATGACGTTGCTCGACATCATCATCGTGATCATGGCGTTTGTCTTTGTGGTCCTTACCGATGCCACCATCGAGGAGGAAAGCGCCATCATCGGCACGCTGCTCGCCAGCGGCTATCGTCGTCGCGAGATCGTGCTGCACTACCTGGCACTTCCCGCCATCGTGGGCGTGCTCGCGGCACTTTTGGGCACCGCGCTCGGCGTTGCGTTCTTTACCGAGCCCATGCGCGGTCTCTACTACGGTTCGTATAGCCTGCCGCCCTTCCAGGTGTACTGGAGCTGGGAGATCTTTGTGAAGTGCGCCGTGGTTCCCGCCGCCGCGCTCATCCTCATCACGCTGGTGGGTCTGCTTCGCAAAATGGGCAAGACGCCGTTGCAGTTCCTTCGTCACGAGGCGAGCGGCAAATCGGGCACCAAGCGCGGCCTGCAGCTGCCGGAGCGCATGGGCTTTGTCTCGCGCTTCCGCCTGCGTATCTTCCTGCGCAACCTGGGCAACTTCGCCACGCTCTTCGTGGGCATTGCGTTCGCCTCGCTGCTGCTGCTCTTTGGCCTGGCGATTCTGCCCACGATGACGCACTACGCCGACAACCTCGAGACAAGCCTGGTCGCCGAGCACCAATACACGCTCAAGGCTCCGCTGGAGCTCGAGGGCACCGCCGAGGAGCGCGAGCAGTGGTCGGCACTCGAGCGCCTGCAGTCGGTTGACGGCGCGCTGCTTTCCGCCGCCCAGGATGCCGATGGCGAGCTCGACGACGCGGCCGATGCTGCGCAGGCGGCAGCCGATGCCGCGACCAGCGCTCCGTCTGCCGAGAGCCTGGCCGCAGCGCAGGATGCGCTTGCCAAGGTCCAGGACAAGAGGGATGCGCTCTACGCGCGCCTTGACGATCTTGCCGATGCCCTCGGCTGCAACCGCGATGAGGCTATCGACCTGATTGACAAGGCCTCTAAGATCGACACTGACAACGACGATATCCACCCGGTCAATACGACCGATAACGACGCGGGTGCAATCGCGCAGGCCGAGAAATACGCCGTTTACCAGCTGCAATACGACCGCGGCGATGGAAATGGCGAGGAGACGATTTCCGTCTACGGCATTTCAACCGATTCGCGCTATTGGAAAGACCTCAACGTCGGCGATGGGCGCGTCGTCTTTGGCGGCGGTCTGCTCGATAAGTTTGGCTGGAGCGAGGGCCAGAAGGTCACGCTCGGCGACAAGTACGAGGGCGAGCATTATTCCCTTGAGTACGCGGGCAAGGACTGTGTCTGGGGCTCCAAGTCGGACATGAATATCTATATGAGTATCGACGACTTTAACGAGCTGTTCGACAACGATGCCGCTTACTTTAACGGCTATGTGAGCGACGAGAAGCTCGACCTCGATGCTCGTTACTTTGCCGGCGACACCACGCCCGACGACATGCGCGCCGTTGGCGACCAGTTCATCGGCATGATGAGCAAAATGATCGGCATGATGGTTGGGCTCGCGGTGTTCATCTTCCTGCTGTTTATGTACCTGCTGACCAAGGCAGTGATCGACCACAGCGCCCGTTCGATCAGCTACATGAAAGTCTTTGGCTATCGCGATAGCGAGATCTCGCATCTGTACATCCGCTCGATCACGCTGTGCGTGGTGGCGTCACTCGTGCTGAGCCTGCCGGCCATTATTGGCTCGCTCACGGCCATCTTCCGCTCGATGCTGCTCGCCTACAACGGCAATATCGAGATCTACGTGCCCGCTTGGTCTATGGTGGCGTGCGCAGGAATCGGCTTTGCAACCTACCTGGTCGTGGCGCTGCTGCACACGCGCTCCATCAAGCGCGTCAGCCTGGCCGAGGCCCTTAAAGTCCAAGAGTAGTCATCGGGGACGTTCCTAAAAGACTAGTCGCTGGGGACATTCTTTCGCCGCCCGGCAGGAAAGGGACGTCCCCAACGACTCGGTTTCGCGCTTGACTTTGACCCTACTTCAACGGGTACCATCCTCTATGTCTGTAACGCCATATAGACCGAGGGGATATAACTATGACCGCAACTGCACCCGCAGCACCCGCTAAGGTGTACTTCACCAACCTGCGCACGCATGCTCGCGAGAGCCAGCTCGACAAGCTCAAGCGCCTCATACGTCACGCCGGTATTGAGCAGATCGACTTTGAGAACAAGTTCGTCGCCATCAAGATTCACTTTGGCGAGCTGGGCAACCTGAGCTTTTTGCGCCCCAACTACGCCCGCGCCGTCGCGGATGTCGTGAAGGAGCTGGGCGGCAAGCCCTTCCTCACCGACTGCAACACGCTCTATGTGGGTAGCCGCAAAAACGCGCTCGAGCACATCGATACCGCCTATCAGAACGGCTTTACCCCGTATGCCACGGGTTGCCAGATCATCATCGCCGACGGCCTCAAGGGTACCGACGAGGCGCTCGTCCCGGTCGAGGGCGGCGAGTACGTGCACGAGGCCAAGATCGGTCAGGCGCTCATGGATGCCGATATCGTGATCAGCCTCACCCACTTTAAGGGCCATGAGCAGGCCGGCTTTGGCGGCGCCATGAAGAACCTGGGCATGGGCGGCGGCAGCCGCGCCGGCAAGATGGAGCAGCATGCCGCCGGCAAGCCGAACGTCGCGACCGAGCACTGTGTTGGCTGCCGTGCCTGCGAAAAGGTCTGTGCGCACAACGCTATCTCGTTTGACGACACCCGCGAGCGCGAGCTTGCCAACGGTAACACCCGCACGGTCCACGTGGCCGCCATCGACCACGATCGCTGCGTGGGTTGCGGCCGCTGCATCGGCGTGTGCAACCAGGACGCCATCAAGCCCGGCTATGACGCCGCGGCCGATGTGCTCAACTGCAAGATCGCCGAGTACACCAAGGCCGTTGTCGACGGCCGCCCGAGCTTCCACATCTCGCTTGCCATGGACATCAGCCCCAACTGCGATTGTCATCCCGAAAACGACACACCTATCGTCAACGATATCGGTATGTTCGCGAGCTTCGATCCGGTCGCCATCGACCAGGCCTGCGCCGATGCCGTCATAGCATCCGAGCCGCTGCCCAACACCGAGCTCACCGATAGCGCGGCCAAGATGGAGCACAACCACGAGCATCTGGAGGGCGAGCAGGCCAAGGACCCCTTCTGCATCACGCATCCCGACACCGACTGGCGCGTGTGTATCGCGCACGCCGAAAAGATTGGCCTGGGCACGAGCGAGTACGAGCTCATCGAGGTCAAGTAGCGCCTGTCTATTGGACAAAACAAGCGCCTTTGTAGCGTTAGTTGAGCAAAAGCCGCCTGCGAGCGCAACGCTCTCGGGCGGTTTTCCGGAAGTATGCGGCAAATTTCGAGACCGCCGAGCACACGACATTTTTTGGCAACAAAACCCCTGATAAATTGTTGGTAAAACTGCGGTCTGGTCGGCAGTTCCAGATTTTGCCGCATACTTCCGAAAATAGGGGGTTAGATAAAGCCTCAGACGTTGCTATTCGCCTAAAAATACTCGTCGAGGAACTTGTTGACCGTGCTCCAGTAGAGCTCGGGGTCAACTTGCGCACTCTTGGCGTGGGTGGCGCCATGGATGGTGAGCTTTTGCTTGACCTTGCTGGCGCACGCGTCGTAGTTTTGGTCGAGCATGCTGTACGGCACAAAGGTGTCCTGGTCGCCGTGGATAAACAGCATGGGAACCGTCGCGTGTTTGAGTTGCTCCACACTGCTCGCCTTATGAAAGTCGTAGCCCGCGCGCACGTTGCACACCAAGTTTGCTACATCGAGCAAGGGAAAGCTGGGCAGGCCGAACACGTCCTTGAGCTGCAGAGAGAACTCGTCCCAAACACTCGTATAGCCGCAGTCCTCGATAATGCATTTCACGTTGGACGGCAAAGATTCTCCCGCCACGTTCATGGCGGTCGCCGCGCCCATCGATTCGCCAAAGACCAGGATGCGCGCCTCGGGGTCGGCCGCAACGATCCGCCCAATCCATGCAACGACATCGAGCCGCTCGGGCCAGCCCATGCCGATATAGTCGCCGCCGGAGCGCTCGTGGGCGCGAGCTGCGGGTGCGAGTACGTTCATGCCACGGTCATGGAAGCGCTTGGCGTATCGGGCCATGCCGATGGGCTCGTTGGTATATCCATGCAGGCAGACGGCGTAATCGTGGGTGTTCTCCGAGGCGGCAAAATACCAAGCGGCAAGCTCGGTTCCGTCATCTGCGGTGAGGCTGCTGCTCTCGCGGTTCTCTTTAAACCATGCCCGTGCCTCGGTGTCCTCGGCATCCGGCTGCTCACCTTCTTTGTCGTTCTTGCTATCCTGCATCATCTTCATGGTGTATGGCGCGCGGGGATTCAGCGCGAAGTCAAACAGAAAGTTGCCGGCAAATCCGAGCAGCGCAACGACAGCCACCAGTGCAACGATGCCGGCTATCTTGAGCTTTCGATGGGAACGTGCGTTTTGAGCCATGCGGTATTCTCCTATAAGATGTTAATACATCAACATTTAATGCAAGCGCATTATGGACGTTCGCCGTTGATGCGTCAACAGACAAAGAATGGGTAAACAAAGGGTCACGTATGGTGCAAATTTCGCACGTACCTAGACGCTTTGATATAGTGTTGAGAACTCTTTACGTTGGAGGATGTAACCGGCATGTCCGATTCGAGCGACAGTTCTAAGCCGCGACCCAAGATCGCGGCCGTTCCACACTACACGGTGGGTGAGGAGATCATGAACTCCGTCACCCATGGTGTCGGCTGCCTGCTGGGTATCGCGGGCCTGGTGCTCCTGATCGTATTCGCCGCCCTGCGCGGCGGAGGCCCGGCCCACATGGCCGCGGCAATTGTCTATGGCGTCAGCATTATCCTCGAATACCTAGCCTCCACGCTCTACCACGCGATTCAGCCCGCGCGCGCCAAGCGCGTGTTTCGCATCATCGACCACAGCTGCATCTACCTGCTCATTGCGGGCAGCTATACGCCGTTTTGCCTTATCACGCTCGCAAACGACGGCGGCCCTGCGCTGTTCTTTGCCGTATGGGCCATCGCCATTATCGGCATCGCCCTCGAGTGCTTTATGCGCGAGCGTCAACCGCACTGGGTAAGCGGCCTGGTCTACCTGCTGATGGGCTGGCTCGTCGTCTTTAATCTGCCCGAGCTCGTGTCGCTGCTCAACCCCGTGGCACTTGCCCTGCTCGCCGTCGGCGGCGTGTGCTACACCGCGGGCGTGCCGTTCTATATCGCCAAAAACGTGCGCTACCTGCACAGCGTGTTCCACCTGTGGGTGCTCGCCGGCAGTATCTTCCAGTTCATGGCGGTGATCCTCTTCGTAATCTAGCGACCACGCCTGCGCGCTCGCGTCCTTGTTTGGGCGCCGGTGCAATTGCCGTATCCGCCGTCAACGTTTTAATCCGACGTCCCGAATCTTGGAGGTTCGAGAAACTCCCGATGGACATAACCATCTCCCTTATCACTACCCTCGTTTTGACCCTCATCAACGGTTACTTCTCTATGTCCGAGATGGCGCTCACCACGGCCAAACGCGCCGTGTTGGAGCGCGAGGCCGAGGAAGGTGACAAGCGCGCCGAGCACGCCATTAAGCTAGCTGCCGACTCCGACCAGCTGCTCGCCACCATCCAGGTCGCCATCACGCTCGTGGGCTTCGCCTCGTCCGCCGTCGCCTCGACGAGTCTGTCCGACCCGCTCGCCACGTGGCTCATGAGCTTTGGCATCGCGCCGCTCTCCGCCATCGCGCGCGGCCTGGCGCCGGTCATCATCACCGTCGCGGTCGCCTTCGTGTCCATCGTGATTGGCGAGCTCGTCCCCAAGCGCATCGGCCTGGCCAATGCCGAGGGCGTATCCAAGCAGGTCGTGGGACCGTTGTCGTTTTTCCAAAAGATCGCCCGTCCGCTCGTGTGGCTGACTGGCGCTTGCTCCGATGGCCTGGCCCGCATCCTGCGCATCAAGAGTGCCGACGACCGCCAGAACGTCTCGGAGGAAGAGATCAAGTACATGGTCTCGGAGCAGGACGACCTGCTCGACGAGGAAAAGCGCATGATCCACGAGATCTTCGACCTGGGCGACACCGTTGCCCGTGAGGTCATGGTGCCGCGCGTGGACACCACCATGTGCGAGGATGACGAGACGGTCGCCGACGTGCTGTCCACCATGCGCCAGACCGGCTTCAGCCGCATCCCCGTCTATCACGAGGACCCCGACAACGTCGCGGGCATCGCACACATCAAGGACCTGATTCAGCCTGCGCTCGACGGCAAGGGCGACCAGCCCATCGCCGGCTTTTTGCGCGACGCCACCTTTGTGCCCGACACCAAGGACATCCTGCCGCTGCTGTCCGAGATGCAGACCTCTCACGACCAGATCGTGGTGGTCGTGGACGAGTACGGCGGTACGGCCGGCATTATCACCATCGAGGACATCGTCGAGGAGATCGTCGGCGAGATCGAGGACGAGTTCGACCCCGACAACAAGTATCTCACGCGCCTTTCGCGCCGCGAGTGGCTCGTTGATGGGCGTTTTTCGTGCGATGACGCGATTGAGCTTGGTTGGCCGCTCGAGGAAAGCGATGATTATGAGACCATCGCCGGCTGGATTTTGGAGCTTTGCGACTCGGTGCCCGACATCGGAGAGGTGTTTGAGGTCGCGGGGTACAAGTTTAAAGTGCAGTCGATGCGTGGCCAGCGCATCTCGCTCATCCGCGTGATCGCTCCGGCCGAAACCGATAAGAAGGATTCCGAGTCTTCGGCAGAGAAGCCGGCGGCGTCGGGTGCGGGCTCTGTGGATCCGCACGATGGCGACGAGTAGGACAAGGAAGAGTAGGGGAGAGTTATGGCAGGCCTGTTCAACATCCTTAAGGTCACCGTCAGCGAGGACAAGATCTGCGCGCATGTGCTGGTGAACCCCGGCATGCCGCTCATGACCTCGGAGGATATCGAGGCCACGGCGCGCGTGTATTACCTGGTGCCGGCGATTGCCAAGCACCTGTGCCTGGGCGATTCCGGTCGCGAGTTCCAGGACTGCATGGGCCAGACCGAGCTTTGCCATCTGCTTGAGCATGTGACGGTCGAGCTCATGAACGAGACCGGGCTTGCCGGTAGCATCTCGTGCGGCCGCACGCGCGTAAGCGAGCACGACGAGCGCGTCTTTGAGGTTGAGCTTTCGTGCCCCGACGACGCGCTGGCCATCGGTGCGCTGTCTTCGGCGACCTTTATGATGGACTGGGCCTATCTGCACGCCGACCAGCCTGCCCCCGACGTGGAGGGCACGGTCGCGGGCCTGCGCAACCTGGTACTGGGCATGCGCGCCGAGGCCGAGGGCAAGGACCCGCACGAGGCTGTCGCCTCCGCGAACGCCGAGGGCGAGGCCGGGGACGCGACCGAGGACGAGGCGCCTGCCGAGGCTGCCGTTGATCCTGTCGACGAGGCGCCTGCCGAGGCGGCTTCCGAGCCCGAGTCCGCGGAGCCCCAGGGCGTCCCGAGCTTTGACGACGAGCCGCAGGAGGCAATCGATACCGAGGGCGCGACCGCCGAAAGCCACGAGGCCCCCGCTGCCGTCTACGGTGGCGCGGCGACGGCTCCGGTGGCCCCCGCGCGCGAGGGAGCGCTGCCGCTCGTTGACGGCGCCGGCGAGGACCCGGGCGCTACAGTGGCCATGCCTGCCATGCCGCAGGAGTAGGCTCACCTGCTTATCACCATCATGTACCTGCGCCTTTACCGTACGCAGATGAGCAAGACGGCAAGCGCTGTGCTGCGGGTATAATGGACAGCATTCAAACGGTGGGCGCCGAGGTGCCCGCAGGAGAGGAATGAACATGGGTAAGACTTTCAACTTTATCTCGGGTGCGCTCTTCGGTGCTGCCGCCGGCGCCATCATCGGCGTTGCTCTGGCTCCGCGCTCGGGTGCCGAGACCCGCGCCATGGCTGCCGATATCGCCAACGACGCCTGGGATAACATGCGCGACACCTACGAGCACGGTGCCGAGGGGGCCCGCGCCGCGGTCAACGATTTTGGCCCGATGGTCGACGCCAAGACCGATGACCTGCGTGCCAAGGTCGACCTTGCCCGCGAGCGCATGGACCAGCTGCGTGAGCAGCTCAACGACGCCATCTCGGGCGGTAACGTGACGCCCGCCGCCGATGTCGTGGTTGAGAACGCCGTCGAGGCCGACGCCGAGGCCGCGGAGCCTTCGACCGAGGCATAATGCGCGCCGGGGATTTTGTCGGCGCCAAGATCTATCGCAAGCCTACCGAGGATAAGCGCACCAAAAAAGACGGCACGCCGCGCAGCCCTAAAAAGCTCGGCAAGATTCACTTTCCGGTTTTTACCCCGGGCGGCACGCGCGTGGTGGGCTTTATGGTTCGCCAGTCCGATATCGCGGGCATGATCGAGCGCCCCGACCGTTTTGTGGCGCTCGATGCCATTGGCGTCTACGAGGGCGCCATCGCAGTTGACGACGTCAAGGGCACCTACGATGCCGCTGCGGCCAAACGTCTCGACATCAACCTGGACGACTGCATTATCTGGGTTGGCATGGACGTGCGCACGGAGTCGGGCGATGTCGTGGGCTATTGCTCGGATGTGGAGTTCAAGCCGCGTTCGGGCATCGTGCAGACGTTCTATGTGACCACTGGCACTGCCTCGAGTGTGCTGGTGGGCGACACGCAGATGCCGCCCACGATGCTGCGCGGCTATGCGGACGGCGCGATGATCGTTTCGGACGAAGTCAAGTCGCTCGGGTATTCGGGCGGTGCCGCTGCAAAGGCTGCCGAGGCAAGCGTCGTGGTGGGCGATAAGGTCAAGAAGGGCGCCAAGGTGCTCGATGACAAGGGCTCGGTTGCCGTGGACAAGGGCAGTCGCGCGCTGGGCAAGCAGCTCGGCAAGACGCGCGGTATGTTCAAGGCCTTTAAGGACGAATATCAAAAGGCGAGCGGGAGCTCGTCAAAAGCTAGCAAATAGCGACGTACCAATTGATGGGAGGCAAGCCGGAGACCTGTTGCTCCGGCTTGCTGCGTTTATGGGGGAGGGCACATGCGCCAAAACGGATCTAACTTAAACGGGCGCTCGGGTGCGCGTCCGACGGCGCGCCGCGATCTGGGGCAGCTGCCCAGCGGTCAGCGCAAGCGTCACCGTAAGCCCGGCGCGATGTATCTCAACCATAGCCGCGGCTTTAGCGACCGCAGCGCTCGCATCGGCAACGGCCGCACGCCCCGCCGTCCGTCTCGCCTGCCCTATGCGCTCATCGCCGTGGGTTGCGCGCTCGTGCTGTTTATCGCCGCCATCGTGGGCTATGTCAACCGCAGCGTGGATGTCGTCCTCAACGGTCAGGAGACTGCAGTGCGCGTCGGCTCTACGCTGCAAAATCTCATCGACGACCAGGAGCTGACCGATACCTACGACGCCGGGGACTTGCTGGCCGTTGACGACAGCGTGCTTACTCGCCATGGCGGCGAAAAGCTGTCGGTAAAAGTGGACGGCAAGCGCATAAAACAGGGCAAGTGGAAAAGCCGCGAGCTTACGGGCGGCGAGAAGGTGACGGTCAAAGACGGCCGCGACACGTATGAGAAGCATGAGGTCCAGGCGACGGTTATCGAGCCCAAGCTCAAGGTCGAGGGCACGGGTGCTATCGAGTACGTCAAGACGTGGGGCATCCAAGGTCGCTCCGAGGTGTGGGTCGGCGAGCAGTCGGGTAAGACGCAGGACCGCGGCGAGGTCGTGCCCGCCACCGATTGCGTGGTCGAGTGCGCGAGCGTGGCGCCCAAGGGCAACGAAAAGTACGTGGCGCTGACGTTTGATGAGGGCCCGAGCGGAGCGACCAAGCAGATCTTGCAGGTGCTCAAGGAAAAGGGCGTCACCGCGACGTTCTTCCTGTCGGGCGATGCGGCCGAGGCCTCGCCCGCCACGGCCAAGGCGATTGTCGATGCCGGCTGCGAGGTCGGCTCCAACAGTTACAGCGACGAATCGCTCAAGGGCAAGGATCGCGATGCGGTGCGCGAACAGGTTTCGAAGGGCACCGAGGCGATCAAGTCCGCGACCGGAACGTCGACGATGCTTTTGCGTGCTCCCTACGCAGCCTTTGACGAGCAAAACTGGATTGATGCGATGGACCTGGTGTCTGCCGTGGTCTCGTGGAATATCGATTCGGGCGACTGGCTGCTCAACGGTGCCGACGAGCAGGTCTCGACGGTGCTCGATTCGGTGACGCCGGGCAACATTGTGTTGCTGACCGATAACGATGAATGCGCCGAGCAGACGCTCGAGGCGCTGCCGCAGATTATCGACGGGCTTATTGCCGACGGCTACAAAATCGTGACATTGAGCGATCTGGTCAAGACGGATACATCGCTGAGCAAAAAGCTCACCTCGCTGACGAAGGCCGCCATGCCCAAAAACGCCGTGTCCCCCCAGCTCGCCGAAGATGACGACACCACAGACTAGTCATGTAAGAACGTCCCCAATGACTATGTCACGGTTGCGTCAGCGTTTGGTATGCCTGCGATGTTTGGAGCATAAATTTGGCGCCACGGCGCGATGCTGATGCTATAGTTACTGCGGATAACAAGGGTCAAGAGAAAGGTTGCAGGTGAAATCCAAACCTCGACCATACAGTTGATGACCCCATGCAGGTGCTTCTTGCGCATGTACGGGGTGTGAGCGCCGAGCGGCGTGCCGCCCGCGCATGCGTATACATATCTAAAAGTCCACGGACGGCGTGCCGGCATGGCCGCAGTTCGAAGGGATAATGATGGGGAGCACCAGTGAATTATCTGAGTGAGATGCTCAAACTGCCGGTCTTGGACGTCGATGGCGAAAAGCTCGGCGTTGTGAATGATTTTGGCATTGCTACCGGCGAAGTTTTTCCGCACGTGACGTCGCTCGCGTTCCGCGGACCCGGCAAGACGCCGTTTATGATCAGCTGGCGCAAATGGGTCGACCGTATCGACGAGACGGGCGTACACCTTAAGTCGCCGGCCACCGAAATCCGTTTTTCGTACCTGCAGCCGACCGAACTTTTGCTCGCGCGCGACGTGCTCAACAAGCAGATTGTCGACACGCAGGGCATGAAGGTCGTGCGCGTCAACGACATCAAGTTTTCCATGTCGGGCGAAAATCAGCTGCGTCTGCTGGGTGCCGAAGTTGGCGCCCGTGGTCTGCTGCGCGCGATCAGCCCCGCCCTCGAGCATGTCGTCGAGAGCTTTATGAAGCACCTGGGCAAACCGCTCGGCGAGGACATCATCGCCTGGTCCTACATGGACCTGCTCGACCGTTCGACTAAGAACATCCAGCTTTCGGTGTCGCACAAGACGCTCGGCGAGCTGCACCCTGCTGACATCGCCGACATTATCGAGCAGCTCGACCCGCGCCTGCGTGCGCAGGTGTTCGCGCAGCTCGACACCGCCCAGGCCGCCGAGGCCATCTCGGAGTTCGATGACGACGAACTTATGACCGAGATGCTCGAGGGCCTGTCCGACACCGATGCATCGTCGATGCTGGCCATGATGGACCCGGACGACGCCGCTGACCTGATCGACGAACTCGATTACGAGAAGGCCGAGAAGCTTCTGCGCCTGATGGGCGTTCAGGAGGAGAAGGCGATTCGTAACCTGTTGGGCTATGAGGACAACACTGCCGGTCGCATCATGACCTCGGAGTTTGTCTCCCTGCCCGCCACGGCAACGGTCGGTGACGCCATCGAGGCGATCCGCAAGCTCGACGAGGACTTCGAGAGCGTCTACTACGTCTATACCGAGGACCCGAGCGGTATGCTCACCGGCGTGCTCTCGCTGCGCACGCTCATCGTGGCCGACCGCGACGCCACGCTGGGCCAGCTGGCCTATCGCGACCTGGTTTATGTGTCGCCCGACGATGACCAGGAAGACGTAACGGACGAGATGACCAAGTACGACCTGGTCGCCATCCCCGTTTGCGACGAGAACCGTCACATCTTGGGTATCGTGACCTTTGACGACGCCATGGACGTTATCGCCGAGGAACACCAGGAGGACCTGCAGATCGCAGGTGTCGGCTCGGGCGACAGCGCGTCCGACGACTCGACGAATGTGCTCAGCTGGTTTGTGCATCGCCAGTACTGGGTTGTCGTGTGGGGCATTGCCTCGTGCATCATGGCAACAGCGCTGGGGACGGCGCTGGGCTCCGCGCATCTGGTGGTGTTCCCCATGTGCGCCATGCCGCTCGTGCTGCTGGCTGCCTCGCGTATGGTGTCGTTCGTCAAGAACTACTTCCTGGAGTACGACGGCCATGACGATGAGCCCAAGCCGTATCTGGGATTTTTCTTCCAGAGTACGGGCATGGGCTTGATTCTGTCGCTCGTGACCTACCTGTGCGCCCAGCTGGTGC
This sequence comes from uncultured Collinsella sp., assembly GCA_902494585.1. Classification (GTDB taxonomy): domain Bacteria; phylum Actinomycetota; class Coriobacteriia; order Coriobacteriales; family Coriobacteriaceae; genus Collinsella. The sequence continues at coordinate 19,638 of CABUUD010000007.1, forward strand.
GCACCGCCGCATTCCCCGACGCGCCCATGTTTGAGGAGCAGCTCTTTACCGGCTGCTTTAACATCGCGGCCATCGTCTGTCTGGTCGGCAACATGAGCGCCGTGATTTACCTGATGGTGCTGTTCTGGCGTGACGAGCACGACCTCAATACGTCGGGTACCGCCATGAACGTCATTGCCGTCATGATCTCATGCGTGGCGTACTGCATCGCCGCGGTGCTGCTCACCATGTCGGTCATGGGTTAGGTGGTCGCGTGCAAAACACGAAGCAAAAGGCGAGCACCAAGCAAAAGCTGACCATCGCGGCCATCTTTGGCGCCATGGGCCCTGGCCTTCTGGCGGCGCTTTCGGGCAATGACGCCGGCGGCATCGCCACGTATTCCAGTGCCGGTGCCAGCTATGGCTACAAGATGCTGTGGATGCTTCCCGTCATGACCGTGCTGCTCATCGTGACGCAGGAGACTGCGGCGCGCTGCGGCTGCGTGACGGGCAAGGGCTTGGCGTCGCTCATCCGCGAGCGCTTTGGCGTGCGCAGGAGCGTGCTGGCCATGGCGGCGCTGCTGATCGCCAACACGGCCGTGACCATTTCGGAGTTTGCGGGTATCGCGAGCGGTCTTGCCCTCTTTGGCGTGCCGGCGAGCATCTCGGTGCCGCTCGTGGCGCTGCTGGTTTGGATGCTTACCATGTCGGGCAGCTTCCAGCGCATCGAGAAGATTCTGCTGCTGGTGAGCTGCGTGTTTGTGACCTACATCGTCGCTGCATTTATGGCTGGTCCCAGCTGGGGCGAGGTGGCGGTCGACCTGGTTGTGCCCAACATCCAAAACGACCCCAGCTACGTGTCGCTTGTGGTCGCAACGATCGGCACCACCATCGCGCCGTGGATGATCTTCTTGGCGCAGAACAACGTGGTCGATAAGAATGCGGGTGAGGACGATATCGTGCTGCAGCGCATTGATACCGTGAGCGGCTCGATCGCCGCCGATGTCATTGCCGGCTTTATTATCATAACGACCGGTACGGTGTTGTTCCCCGCGGGCATTCAGATCAGCGACGCTGCCGACGCCGCCCGCGCGTTGGAGCCCATCGCGGGCCAGTGGTCCACGGTGCTGTTTGCCTCGGGCCTGGTCGCAGCGAGCTTTTTGGCTGCCTGCGTGCTGCCGGGCGTTACGTCGAGTGCCATCTGCGAGGCTTTTGGTTGGGAGCGCGGCGCCGATCGCAGCTGGGACGAGGCCCCGGTCTATCGCGGCATTATTACGGCCATCATTGGCATCTCTGCCATGCTGGTGCTCATGCCCGGCGTCGACCTGTTCCAGATTATGATGACCTCGCAGGTCATCAACGGCGTGCTGTTGCCTGTGGTTCTGGTGTTCCAGGTGGTTATTGCCGCCGATCGACACATTATGGGCGCTAACCGCAACGGCCGCGTGTGGAATGTGCTCACGTGGGCGACTATCGGTGTGATTACGGTGCTGACGGTCGTCATGTTTGTCCTGCAAGCGATGGGCTACAGCGCGTAGCGCCTACTTTTGCTTCCGAACAGGCCGCAGCGATGGGCTGCGGCCTGTTTTTTGCCCACGGCCTCTCGGAGTCGGCTCGAAAAGAGCGATTTTGGGTTGTTTGCTGCGGGTAGAAGCAGATTTGGCTGCGCGTTACTTGTCGGTGCCTAGCTTGTGCGGTTTGTAGGCGAGGGCGCTGACGAGTGCATCGGCAGCGGATTTGACAGCCGCCGGCTGCGGATCGTTATCGTGATCCTCGGGATGCACGGGCAGGTCCTTCTTGACGGCATCGTGGATGAGCTTAAGGTACTCGGTCACACCCGTGTTCGAGAGGTGCGTGCCATCGCCGTCGAACAGATCATTGCGGTTGGCACTATATCCGTACCAGTCGATAACGCGAACGTTTTTGTAGCGCGTGGCGGCGTTGGCGATGGCCTGGTTCGTGGACCCGACCCACGGCTGCGGGCTACGCGTGTTTACAAATACGACAATACGCTGCTCGCCGGCGTCGGCCATGATCGCATCGACCTGGGCGTCCGTTACCAAACCGTTGGTGCCCAGGGCAAAGACCACGATCTTGCCGGCAAGGTTCTGCTGGATATAGCCCTCAAATGTCGCGCGGCCCGCATCAAACTGGCGACCCTTTTCGGCATCGATATGGCTGTGCGGGAACACACCGTCAAAGGAATCAACGGCGCGCAGCGACACGGAGTCACCGATCATCAACAGGTCGTAGGAGCCATCGGGGAAGCCGTCGTTGTCCTTGTCGGTGTCGTCGGCCGCCTGCTGGTCGGTGGGCGCGGTGTTTTTGGCTTCCTTGTTCAGAACTTCTGCGCCCTCGCCGCTCAGTGCAGACGTTTCGGGCACAAAGATCAGGCCGCCCAGTGCAACGACCAACACGACAGTGCAGGCTGCGCAGACAGGGACGTGCGCGCGTGCCCAGTTGGCGGGCGTGGTGGTGCCATCGCGGAATTCGGCGACAGTGCGGCCGAAGGCGCCCTTCCTAAACGGCGTTTCGATAAAGCGATAGGAGCACTCGGCTACGGCGACCACTACAAGTACCTGCAAGATGTACTGCCACCAGGGCGTATCGCTGATGTTAGCGACCGGGTTCATAAGCAGCAGCAGTGGATAGTGCCACAGATAGATACTGTACGAGCGCTTGCCAACCCACACGAGCGGCTCGGCGGACAGCGCGCGGGCAACCATTCCCTGGGGCTGCACGCAGGCCGCGATGACCATGAGCGTGAGGATGGAGCATAACAGCGTGCCGCCGCGATACTGAAACGCGGTGTAGCCGTTGGTGAGCGCGACCATGGCGGCAAGGCCAACCATACCCACGACGCCCAACACATCGATGGATGCGGGCGAGGACCAAAAGCGCACGAGGGCGCTCGGCTGTGCCGGGGTGGTATCGGCTGATTCGTCGACCTTCTTGCCAGGCTTGTCCTCGGCGTTCTTGCCATGCTTGGCGGCGCCAGCCAGGCGATTGAGTCCCAAACGATGAGCGAGACGCACCGGCGCCAGGTCGCGATCGGGGATAAAGGCCATCCAGGCACCCAGCAGCAGCGAGAACACGCGGGTGTCGGTGCCGTAGTACACGCGGCTGGGGTCGGCGGCAGGGTTGTAAAGCACCATCATGGCGAGGGCGGATGCCGCGGCAAGGCCCAGAACCACGCGGCGCGTGTTGGGCTTGCTCACATGCATGGATACCATGGCAAACAGCAGTGGCGGCCAAATCAGGTAGAACTGTTCCTCGATGGCAAGCGACCAAAAGTGCGTGAGCGGCGAGGGGTCGCCCAGAGCATTGAAGTACGAGACGTTTTGGGCAATCTGCCACCAGTTGTTGAAGAACAACAGCGACGGCAGGATGTCGGGGCGCATCTTGGTGAGCATCACGTGGTTAAAGATGGTGCACAGCGCGCAGGTCACGAACACTACCGTTACCACGGCGGGGACCAGGCGACGGATGCGGCGAATCCAGAAGCTCTTAAGGTCGATGCGGCCGGTCTTAGCGACTTCGTTGAGCAGCAAGCGCGTGATCAGATAGCCCGAAAGCACAAAGAAGATCGTGACGCCGAGCAGGCCGCCCTGAGCCCACGTGAGGTTGAGGTGATAGAGCACCACTGCGACGACGGCAAGCGTGCGCAGGCCGTCGAGGGCGGGGATATAGCGAGATTTGGGGTGCGTGGGCGCCTGTTCTTTTGCGGCGCTGTTGGTGCGGTCACCCTTGTTGGCGGGCACGCGATGAGAGTCTGCGGCGCGGCGCGGCTCGGTGGCTTGTCGGTTAGCGCACGAACGTTCGTGCGGCGCTCGTTGATCGCTCGCGTGGCGTGAGCTGCGTGAGCTCGATCGCGGGAATTGTTCCATAAAACTTCATCCAATGACGAGAATATTCAGCACGCCTTCATTGTAGCCGCCTGCTCCTGTGAATGCTTGCTGCCGGTGCAAGCTCAAGCGCGCGTTCACATCAAAGTGAACTAAAGTTATAGAGGCGCGAGAGCGCACGATTGACGGCCAACAGCGGGTGCAGAGCTCGCGGACGAGGAGGTTCCCATGGCAGATTGCGGCATCGTTGCGGTGTTCGGCAGCATGAACATGGACCTTTCGGTGGCGTGCGAGCGCATGCCGCGTGCGGGCGAGACCGTCGGCGGCAGCGGGTTTATCACCAATGCCGGCGGCAAAGGTGCCAACCAGGCCGTAGCCGCCGCGCGCATGGGCGCGCGCACGCACATGATCGGCGCGGTCGGTCGCGACGCGTTCGGCGCGTCGCTCGTGGCGGGGCTCCAAGACGCCGGCGTGGACTGTGACTTTGTGGCGCGTCGCGATGATGTGGAGACGGGAACGGCGACCATCATTCGCTGTGAGGGCGACAACCGCATCGTGCTGTCGCCGGGCGCCAATCATGCGCTTGCGGGCGAGGACGTTGCTCGCGCGCTGAGACGTCTGGTGGCCGATGAGCTCGACGGCGACGCCAGCGAGATTGCCCCGGCTGCCGGAAGCGTCTTTATCGCCCAGGGCGAATGTGACCTTGCGGCGACTGCCGAGGCGCTTGTTTGCGCTCACGAGCTGGGGTTCTATACGGTCTTTAATCCAGCGCCTGCCTGTGAGTTGCCTGCGGAGGTCTGGTCTGCAGTCGACCTGGTCTGCCCCAACGAGACTGAGTGCCAGGTGCTGACGGGCATCTTGCCCGCGGATGATGCGAGCTGCGTCGCGGCGCTCAATGCCCTGCTCGCCAAGGGTGCCGGAGCTGCGGTCATCACGTTGGGTGGCGCCGGCTCGGTTACGCTTGGCGATGACGGCGAGCCGCTGCGCATGCCGGCGCTGTCGAGCGCGGTGGTCGATACGACGGCCGCGGGCGATACGTTTATCGGTGCGCTTGCTGCAGCTCGTCTGGAGGGCCTGCCGCTCTTTGAGTGCATGGCGGCGGGCGCACGCGCCTCGGCGGTGGCGGTGTCGCGCTTGGGCGCGCAACAGTCGATTCCCACGCGTGCCGAAGTTGAGCGCGTGTTTGATTTAGACGATTTAGTACAAGGCGGGGAAGCGGAGTAGAACAATGGCAATCAAGAAGCTGATCCTTGATCTGGATATGGGTGTGGACGATGCGATGGCGCTCGCCTATGCCATCGCGAGCCCCGAGGTTGAGCTCGTGGGCATTACCACGTGTTTTGGCAACGTGCGCGTCGACCAGTCGGCGCATAACTGCCTGGCGGTGCTCGACCTGTTGGGTCGTCCCGAGGTGCCGGTGTACCTGGGTGCCGACCGTCCTCTGCAGGCGACTGAGCCCTATACGCCGCCGGCGTCCACCGCGCTCATTCACGGCAAGAACGGCATCGGTGGCGCGAGCGTGCCCGCGTCGCCCTACGAGCCGGTGGGGGCGACGTCGGCCGATGGCAACGCTGCAGTCGATTATCTGATCGATGCCGCGCGCACCTATGGTCCCGATCTGGTCTACGTAGCGACCGGCCCGCTCTCCAACTTGGCCCTTGCCCTGGAGCGCGATGCGGCGGCAGTGATGTCTATCGGCCGCGTGGTGGTAATGGGCGGCGCCCTGACCGTGCCCGGCAACGTGAGCGCGGGTGCCGAGGCCAACATGGCAAGCGATCCCGAGGCGGCCGATGCCGTGCTGCGATCGGGCCGCAAGCTCACCATGGTGGGCCTGGACGTGACGCATCGCGTGGTGCTTACACGCCGCGACATTGCCGGCTGGACGGGCTCGGGCACCATGGCGGGCTGCGCATTTGCGAGCATGGTCGAGCACTACATTGGCTCGTACGAGATGAACGCACCCTACCTGGGTGGCTGTGCGCTGCACGATCCTCTGGCCGTTGCCGTGGCGATCGACCCCACGCTCGTGGGTGCGCTCGGCTGCAACCTGCGTGTTGATCTGCTGGGCGAGTATCGCGGCCGCACTATCTGCGACGAGCATCGCCTGTCCGACCCCGACAAGAGCGCGCTTGTGGCACTCACCGTGGACGCCCCGCGCTTTCTGTCCGAGTTCAAGGCGCGCATGGCCCGCATCCTAGGCTAGGCTCGGGATCGAAGCACGCCCATCTGCTCGATGTGGCCGCTGGCGGGCCGACATCTACCGTTCGCCAGCCCGATGGTCCCCGGGGCGGGGAGAGCGCTATAATGCATTCTGCATCTTGGATTGTTACTCCTGTGTGGAGGCATGCCCAAGAGCAATACAACACGGATTGTTACGTAAGGCATGACCGCAATAGCACTGCTATTGGCTATCATGCCTTTTTCTGTGAGTGTTCTTGAAAGGAGGTTCACCATGCTTGCAATTAAAAAGCTTAACAACAACGCGGTTCTTTGCCGTGACGGACAGGGGCGAGATGTCATCGCCATGGGCAGGGGCGTCGGTTTCGGCGGAGATTTTCCTCGAGAGCTCCCTCTTTCTAAAATCGAGCATACGTTTTACGATATTGATCCTAAAGGACAAGATGTCATGAGGGATCTTCCCTCGGATATCGTGATGTTTGCGGCGAAAGTTATGGACATCGTTGCCAACGAACTGCCCTACGACCTCTCGACCAATGCGACGCTGTTCATGGCTGATCACCTGTCGTTTGCCGTTGCGCGAGCCCAAAAGGGGGTCCGCATCGCGATGCCTCTTGCCTATGAAGTGCGGGAGACGTATCCGAAGGAATACAAGGCTGCCCAGTTTATCGTCATGCGACTCGAGAAGGAGCTCGGAGAGCGGCTTCCCAAGGATGAGATTGCCAGTATTGCGATGAATCTCGTGAACGCACGGGTTGTTGAAGCCGTCAAAGCCACGGCCGAGCCCGCAAAGCAGTTCGACGATATGCTCGAGGACGTTATCGAGATTCTCGAAAGCGATTTCCGCATTATTGTCGACCGCGATTCCTTTGATTTCACCCGCTTCGCCACGCATCTGCGGTACCTGTTCAAGCGCATTCAAGCCGGCGAGTCGCTGAACAGCGCCAACATGCAGATGTACAAGAACTTTCGTGAGGAGTTTCCGCAGTTGGCAGAGTGCGTGAAGCATATCGGTTCCTATTGTCGTGAAACGTGGGACGCCACGCTCTCCGAGGAGGAGGAACTCTATCTGATGATCCATCTCAACCGGATCATCTCCAAAAAAGGATTGTAACCCGTAGCCATTCGGGGCATGACCTTTGCCGATTCGAACAGTAAGCCAAGATTGTGCAAAGGAGCCAATGATGGCAAATTACAAAAAGGTGGCAGAGCAGATTCTCTCCACTGTGGGCGGGGCGGAAAACGTGGCTTCGGTTACGCATTGCATGACGCGCCTGCGCTTCAACCTCAAGGATGAAAGCCTCTCGAATGATGAGAAGCTTGAGGACATCTCGTCTATCATCAGCGTCGTGCACGCCGGAGGGCAGGTGCAGCTGGTGGTCGGGCCCACGGTCGACAAGGTCTACGACGAGGTTTGTAAGCAGGGCGGATTCGAGGTCACGGTATCGATTGACGAGGAACTCGATGGCCCTCAGCTTAGCTGGAAGGAGCGCTTGGCGCCCAAGCACCTCTTCAATCAGCTGCTCGATGCCGTGAGCGGCGCTATCACCCCGATCCTTCCGATCTTTTGTGTCGCCGGTATCTTCAAGATGCTCGTTATTCTGTTTGGGCCCGAAGGCGCCGGTTTTATGTCCGAAACGAGCGACCTGTATCGGATCCTTTCCCTGGTGGGCGATGCGGCGTATTACTACTTCCCGGTGTTTGCCGCCTATAGCTCGGCTAAGAAGTTCAAAACGAGTCCTGTGCTGGCACTGCTCATCGCTGTTGTGATGATTTATCCCGACATGCTCGCTATTGTTGAGGACGGAAAGCCTTTCAGCGTCTTCGGCATCCCCATGCAGCTCGTCAACTACACCCAGGCTGTTCTTCCGGTCATCTTGATCACCTGGGCCCAGTCCTATGTTGAGCGCTTCTTTAAGAAGATCTCGCCTGATATGTTGCGCATTCTGATCGTACCCGTGGGTACGGTGCTCGTGATGTTGCCGGTCGCGCTGTGCCTCTGCGGCCCTGCCGTCCAATTTGTCATGGGCCTTGTGGCCGATTTCATCATTTGGCTCGCCTCTGTTGCCGGTCCCGCTGCGACCGCGGTTATCGGCGCATTCTGGAATCTGATCATCGCCACCGGCATGCACGTGCCGATCTATACCGCCATATTGCCCGCCGCGCTCCAGAACGGTTACGACGCCATCTTATACCCCGGCACCGCGGTTGTAGCCTACACCACGCTTGCCATCGCGCTCGCCTATGGCCTGCGCGCTAAGGACAAGGAGAGTCGAGCCACGGGCTGGAACTTGTTCATCACCTATGCCTTCGGTCGCGTGAGTGAGCCCATCATCTACGGCATCCTGTTTCGCGACAAGAAGGCTCTTGCCTGGAACATGATTGGTGGTGCTGTCGGTGGTCTGCTGGTAAGCCTTCTTCATGCCAACGTCTATATCTTCACTGGCGTTGGTTTCCCATGGATGAACGTGCTCATGTTTGCTCAGGATATCATCCCTGGCACCATCGGGTGTCTTGCTGGCGGTGCCGTGACGTTTGCGTTGGCGATGATTTTTGGATTTGAAGGACAGGAGAAGATGCCGTTGAAGTCCAAGAGCGGCGATTCTGAGGCCGTTGAATCCGTCGAGGCATAAGAGGCTACTACACAAATATGCTTCCCAGCCGTTGCGCGGTCCGACCCCTTGGCCGCGCAACGGTACTGTGCTGTTGCGCGGCACTTGCCGAGTCCGTTGCGTTCGACAGTGTGGGCCGGGAATTTGATAGAAAGGACGACACCATAATGTTTAGAGAAGATTTTTTATGGGGCGGGGCTCTGGCTGCAAACCAGTGCGAGGGAGGATGGAACGAAGGCGGTCGCGGTTTAGCCAATTCCGACATGCTGCCGTTTGGCGATCAACGCATGGACGTCATGCGGGGAGACCTTGATCCGCGTGCGTTGGCACCCGACAGCTTCTATCCCGCTCGCAAGGGCATTGATTTTTACCATAGGTACAAGCAGGATATTGAACTGTTTGCCCAGATGGGTTTTAAATGCCTGCGCTTATCAATCGCCTGGAGCCGCATTTTTCCCAAAGGAGACGAAGCCGAGCCCAATGAAGAAGGCCTTGCCTTTTACGAGGATGTTTTTAGGACGTGTCGCGCGCATGACATTGAGCCTTTGGTGACGCTCAGCCACTATGATGTCCCCATGCATCTCGTCGATGCGTATGGCGGATGGCGCGATCGCAGGTTGGTCGACCTGTTCGAGCGATATTCGCGTACCCTGTTCGAGCGCTATCGGGGATTGGTCAATTATTGGCTGACCTTTAACGAGATCAACATCATGACGCAGGCGTGCTTTATGGCGGCGGGGATCATCTTCGAGCAAGGGGAGAATCGCTATGCAACGGTTCACACGGCCGTGCACCATGTATTGGTTGCGAGCGCCCGTGCGGTCGGAGCGTGTCATGAACTGTGCCCTGGGGCGAAGATCGGTTGCATGCTCAACGCAGGTGTCTTCTATCCGGCTACATGTGATCCGGACGATGTGCTGGCTGCGCAGGCTGAGAATCGCAGCCATTACATGTTTACCGACGTCCAGGTGCGCGGTGCGTACCCGAGCTATGTTCTCAAGGAATACGCCCGCCATGGTTTTGAGGTGCCCTATCGGGATGATGACCGCGAAGTACTGGCTGCAAACCTGGTCGATTTCGTCTCGTTTTCGTATTACTCGACGCGCGTCGCAAAAGCGCATGCGGAAGGTCAGTTCGATTCGAACCTTCTTCGCTCGGCGCCTAATCCGTATCTAAAACAGGAGCCTTGGGGGAGGTTTATCGACCCCAAAGGGCTGCGCGTCACCATGAATGAAATCTGGGATCGCTATCAAAAGCCGCTGTTCATCGTCGAAAACGGTTTGGGTGCTCCTGATGTGCCGGAAGATTCGGGTGAAATAGAAGACGACTATCGAGTTGAATACCTGCGGGCCCACATCGAGGCGATGAGGGAGACCGTCGAGCTCGACGGGGTGGAACTCATGGGATATACCTGTTGGGGCCCGATCGATTTGGTTTCGGTCGCCACAGGACAGATGCGTAAGCGCTACGGGTTTATCTATGTCGATCGAGACGATAGCGGTGCGGGCTCGTTTGAGAGACGTAAAAAGAAAAGCTTCGAATGGTACCGACGCGTAATAGCAAGCAATGGCGAAGACCTTGCGTAATAACGTTAAGATGGACAAATGCGCCCGTTGGGGGAATAGTCGTGCCACTTCGCTTGACAACAGGCTAAACTAGCTATTAAACATTTACTATTCTGTTTAGATTGAATTTGCGGTCGTTTAGTTGCCGAGCCACGGGGCGGTCAAGCCACGATGCTCGGCCGCGACCGATGCTAGGGGGAACGATGGCTAAAGCAAGCGTCCGCGAGATCAGCCGCATCACCGGTTTTTCGCCTGCGACCGTGTCCAACGCGCTCAACCGCAAGCGCAGCGTGAGCGAGGAGACCGCCAAGGTCATCTTGGAGTGCGCACAATCGCTCGGCTACCAGCAGTCGACGCAGCTCGAGAGCATTCAGTTTGTGCTCGCGCGCAAGACGGGCGCCATTCTGGACGAGAGCACCTTCCATCCCGCGGTCATCGAGGGCGTGGAGCGCCAGGCGCGTCGTCACGGCATGAGCACGAGCTTTGTTTCGCTCGACTTTAGCGATCTTGACGTCGTGCGTCCGCAGGTCGAGGGCCTGATCGCCGATCCGTCTGCCGCTATCGTGCTGATGGGCACCGAGCTGGGTGAGGAAGACTACGCTCTGTTCGCTAACGCGGCCGCCCACCTGATTGTGCTCGATGGCTGGAGCGACCGCCAGTACTTCGATGCCGTGGTCATTGCCAACACCGATTCGGTGCTGCGTGCCGTGGATTACCTTATCGAGAAAGGTCACAAGCAAATCGGCTATCTGGCGGGCGACCTTCGTATCCGCAACTTTAAGGACCGCGAGCGCGGCTATCGCCAAGCGCTTGAGGATGCGGGCCTTGAGGCCAACCCGACGTGGCGCGTCACGCTGGGCACCACGCTCGAGGGCGCTTATCGCGATATGGGCGCGTGGCTCGACAATTCCTCGCGCGAGAATCTGCCAACGGCTTTCTTTGCCGAAAACGACGTGCTCGCCGTAGGCGCCATGCGCGCGCTGAACGAGCACGGCATACGCGTGCCCGAGGATGTCTCGATCATCGGCTTTGACGATCTGTCTTTGGGCGCCTTTTCCAACCCGCCGCTCACCACGGTGCACGTTCCCAAGCATGAGGTGGGCGAGATCGCGGTGCGCCGCCTGGTGGGCAACATCCGCAATCCCAAGAGCTATACCTGTAAGACGGCCGTGTCGACCTATTTTGTCGAGCGCCAGAGCGTGTGCGAGATCTAGGCGAAGAAAACGCCGGGCCGCAGGGCGGCAAAGCTCGCTAAGGCAGCCATATCTAACGCTACTAAGAGAGGGTCCTTCGGGGCCCTCTTTTTGTTTCCCTTGTATGTTCAGATTGTTTACATACCGTTTAAGCTGATTTCTCTACCGCTTACGGGACTTTCGCGTTAAACTTCTAAACACTGAAGTAAAACATTTAGTAAACAGAACAAAACGAAACATGCGTCTGTTTACTGAACATGTGATTAGGGGAGGACGTACATGGACAAGATCAAGCTCGGTTTTGTGCCCACGCGCCGCAGTATCTTTAGCGCGCCGGACGCGATCAAGTATCGCGGCCTGACGGCTGATCGCCTGCGCGAGATTGGCGTCGACATCGTGGATATCGACGACATCAATGATGAGGGCCTGCTGTTCGACGACAGCCATATCGAGCCTATCGTCAAGAAATTCCGCGCCGAGGGCGTCGATGGCATTATGCTGTGCCACGCCAACTTTGGCACTGAGTACGTTTGCGCTCGCCTTGCCCGCGAGCTCGGCCTGCCCGTACTGCTGTGGGGCCCGCGCGACGAGCGCCCCGAGCCCGACGGCACCCGCCTGCGCGATAGCCAGTGCGGCCTGTTCGCCACCGGCAAGGTCCTGCGTCGCTTCCAGGTTCCCTTCACCTACATGACCAACTGCCGCCTGACCGACCCCGAGTTTGAGCGTGGCGTTTGGGACTTTTTGGCCGTGTGCAACGTGGTCAAGACCTTCAAGCACACCCGCATCCTGCAGATGGCCACCCGTCCGTTCGACTTCTGGTCGACCATGTGCAACGAGGGCGAGCTGCTCGAGAAGTTCAACATCCAGCTTTCGCCCATTCCCATGACCGAGCTTGTCCAGGCCGTGCGTGACGCCCAGACCGACGAGCAGGCCATGGCCGCCATGCTTGCCCACATCAACGACAGCTTTGAGATCTGCATCCCCGAGGACAAGGTCCCCGCGGTTGCCGGTCTTGCTATCGCCATGAAGCGCCTGGTCGAGAAGTATGGCTGCAATGCCGGTGCCATTCAGTGCTGGAACGCTCTGCAGGACGAGCTGGGCATTATGCCCTGCGCCGCCAACGCCATCCTCAACGAGATGGGCATTCCTATCGTATGCGAGACCGATATCCACGGCGCCATCACCGCGCTGATGGTCGAGGCCGCCGACCTGGGCCGTCACCGCGGCATGTTCGCCGACTGGACCGTGCGCCATCCCGATAACGAGAACGGTGAGTTGCTGCAGCACTGCGGCCCCTGGCCCTGCAGCTGCGCGGCCGTCAAGCCCAAGCTCACCTACCCGCTGGCTTTCGATCACCCCGGCGCGCTGACGGCCGAGGCCAAGCACGGCGACCTCACCCTTGCCCGCTTTGACGGCGACAACGGCGAGTACTCGCTGCTGCTGGGCAACGCCCGCGGCATCGACGGCCCGGCCGGCATGGGCACCTATCTGTGGGTTGAGGTCGACAACCTCAAGCGCCTCGAGGCCAAGATCGTCGAGGGTCCCTACATCCACCACTGCGTCGCTATTCACGCCAACGTGGTGCCGGTGCTCTACGAGGCATGCAAGTACATCGGCATCGCCCCCGATTTATATGACCCCATCGAAGAAGACGTTAAAGCCTACCTGCGAGGAGAGTAGAAATGGCAACTATCGAAGAGCTTGAGTCCCTGCGCTGGGACCTCCGCCGCGATTGCGTCGACATCATCATGGCCGGCGCTGGCGGCCACATCGGCGGCGACATGTCGGTGATCGACGCCCTCATGACCCTCTACGCCAACCATCTGAACATTTCGCCCGAGACCGTCGACGATCCCAACCGCGACCGCTTCGTGCTTTCCAAGGGCCATGCCATGGAGGCCTACTACGCGGTGCTCTGCCACGAGGGTTATCTGGACCTCGACGACGTCAAGGCCCGCTTCTCCAAATTCGGCAGCCCCTACATCGGCCACCCCAACAACAAGCTCAAGGGCATCGAGATGAACTCGGGCTCGCTGGGTCACGGCCTGCCCGTTGCCGTGGGCATGGCGCTTGCCGGCAAGATGGACGGCCGCGACTACCGCGTCTACACCATCATGGGCGATGGCGAGCTTGCCGAGGGCTCGGTCTGGGAGGGCGCCATGAGCGGCGGCAACTACCAGCTCGATAACCTGTGCGCGCTCGTGGACCGCAACCGCTTGCAGATCAGTGGCAGCACCGAGGACGTCATGAAGCAGGACTCGCAGGAGGAGCGCTGGGCCGCCTTCGGTTGGAACGTGCTTTCCATTCCGGGCAACGACGTTCAGGCCATCGACGCTGCGCTGACGCTTGCTGCCGAGACCAAGGGAAAGCCCACGGTCATCATCCTCAACACGGTGAAGGGCTACGGCTCGTCCGTCATGGAGGACAAGGCCGCCTGGCATCATCACCTGCCCAACGATGAGGAATATGCCCAGATCATCACCGATTTCGCTGCCCATAAGGAGGCCATCAATGGCTAACAAGATCGCCAACCGCAAGGTTATCTGCGACACGCTGCTCGAGGCTGCGAAGACCGATAAGGATATCGTCGTCCTGTGCTCCGACTCCCGCGGCTCCGCGTCGCTCACGCCGTTCTTTGATCAGTATCCCCAGCAGTCCGTTGAGGTCGGCATCGCCGAGCAGGACCTGGTGAGCATCGCCGCCGGCATGGCTTCGTGCGGCAAGAAGGCCTGGGCCGCTTCGCCGGCGTCCTTTGTGACCACGCGCTCGTATGAGCAGTGCAAGGTCGATGTCTCGTACTCCAACACCAATGTCAAGCTCATCGGCATCTCGGGCGGCGTGTCCTACGGCGCCTTGGGCATGAGCCATCACTCCGCGCAGGATATCGCCGCCATGAGCGCGATTCCCAACATGCGTGTGTATCTGCCGAGCGACCGCTTCCAGACCGCCGAGCTCGTGCGGGCCTTGGTCGCCGACAACAAGCCGGCCTACATCCGCGTGGGCCGTAACCCGGTCGAGGACGTGTACACCGAGGACGAGTGCCCGTTCCAGATGGATCGCGCCACCTGGGTGCGCCGCGGCACCGATGTAACGCTCGTCGCTACCGGCGAGATGGTCCGCCATGCCGTGGACGCTGCCGACCTGCTGGCCGAGCAGGGCATCTCGGCAACGGTACTCGACATGTACTGCGTCAAGCCGCTCGACGCCGAGGCCGTGATTGAGGCCGCCGGTGCCACGCGCGCCGTCGTGACCGTCGAGGAGCACAGCCCCTTCGGCGGTCTGGGCTCTATGGTCGCGCAGGTGGTGGGCGAGCATTGCCCGCGCCCGGTCAAGTGCCTCTCCCTGCCCGACGCGCCGGTCATCACCGGCACGAGCCCCGAGGTCTTTGCACACTACGGCCTGACGGGTGTCGGAATCGCCAAGACCGTTGCCGAATTCCTGCCCGCAGAGTAATTGGAATGTGACAAAGGGACCGTCCCTTTGTCACATTCGTTTTGAAAGGGGTGGCCATGGGCCGCTACATCATCGGAATCGATCAATCCACGCAGGGCACCAAGGCGCTGCTGGTAGACGAGGGCGGCCATCTGATTCATCGTGCCGACCGCTCGCATCGCCAGATTGTCAACGAAGCCGGCTGGGTGAGCCATGATCCGGCCGAGATTGCCACCAATGTGCTGGCCGTGGCGCGTGCCGTGGTGGAGGAGACCGGGGTCGATCCGGCCGACGTCGCCGGCATCGGCATCTCCAACCAGCGCGAGACCACCGTTGCATGGAACCGCACGACGGGCGAGACACTGTGCGACGCCGTGGTGTGGCAGTGCGCCCGCGCCCGCGAGCTGTGCGACGAGCTGACCGCGCGCGAGGGTGTGGCCGAGCTGGTGCGCGACACGACGGGTCTGGTGCTCTCGCCCTACTATCCGGCGGGCAAGATGGCCTGGATCCTTGCGAACGTTCCCGCTGCTGCCGAGGCCGCGGCGGCAGGCGAGCTGTGCCTGGGCACCATCGATGCCTGGGTGGTCTGGACGCTCACGGGCGGCGCGGAGTTTCGCTGCGACTGGTCCAATGCCAGCCGCACGCAGCTCTTTGACCTGCGCCGTGGCTGCTGGAGCGAGCCGGTGTGCGAGGCCTTTGGCGTCGACGTGGCCTGCCTGCCGCAGGTGACCGATTCCGATGGCCTGTTCGGCATGACGGATCTGGGCGGCTTTTTGCCAGCGCCCGTGCCCATTCACGGCGTGCTGGGCGACAGCCACGCGGCCTTGTTCGCGCAGGGCTGCCACAGCCGCGGTATGGCTAAGGCGACCTATGGCACCGGCAGCTCGGTCATGATGAACGTCGGCGACGAGTTCGTTGCCAGCTCGCACGGGCTTTCGAGCTCGCTCGCATGGCGTATGGACGGCGTGACCGAGTACGTGCTCGAGGGCAACGTGAGCTACGCCGGTGCTGTCAAGACGTGGCTGCGCGACAATCTGGAGCTCATCAATAACCCCGAGGAAGTTACCGACCTGTGCTACGCCGCCAATCCGGCGAGCCGCGTCTACTTTGTGCCGGCGTTTACCGGTTTGGGCGCGCCGCACTGGGCGAGTGACGCCGAGGGCTGCGTCTTTGGCATGACGCGTACCACGGGTCGCGCGGAGTTCGTAAAAGCTGCAGACGAATCGATTGCCTATCAAATCTTTGACGTAATTGACGCAATGGTCGAGGATTCTGGCGCGGCACTTGCCGAGCTTCGCGTTGACGGCGGTCCCACGCGCGACGCGTACCTGATGCAGTTTGAGAGCGACTTGGTTGGCTCGCCCATCCGCATCGCGAGCAATGACGAGATGAGCGGCCTGGGCGCGGCCTGGGCCTGCGGTATTGCGCTGGGCATGTACACGCGCGATGTCGTCGACGTCTACGGCGCCCGCGGCATCGTGGAGCCGTCGATGCCCGCCGACAAGCGCGCCAAAAAGATCGCCGGCTGGCGCCACGCCGTGAAATCAACGATTGCCTACACAGCCTAGAATGGTTTTTCTGGGACGGGGATTAAAAAATCATTGGTCCTCGTCCCAGGTAGTCAATTTGGGACGGGGCTTTTTTGACTGGTATGATTGGTGCGACCATTCGAACCAGCTAAAAGAGCCCGTCCCAATTTGACTATCGAGAGGATCTGCCATGGAGCGCATCGCGAGCTTTTCCGTTGACCATCTGCTGCTTGAGCCCGGCGTGTATGTGAGCCGCATCGACCGCGATCCGGCGACCGGCGCCGCCGTCACCACGTTTGACCTGCGCCTGACCACGCCCAACAAGGAGCCGGTCATGAACACGGCCGAGTGCCACACCATCGAGCACCTGGGCGCGACGTTCCTTCGCAACCATGCCGAGTGGTCGAGCCGCATTGTCTACTTTGGCCCCATGGGCTGCCGCACGGGTTTTTACCTGGTCGTGTTTGGTGAGGTGACGAGCGAGGAGATTCTGTCGCTCGTGCGTGAGCTGTTCGAGTTTGTCGCCGGCTTTGAGGGCGATGTCCCCGGTGCCGCTCCCGAGGAGTGCGGTAACTATCTGGACCAGAACCTCCCCATGGCAAACTGGCTCGCACGCCGCTACCTCGACCGCGACCTGGCCGATATCGACGAGAAGCACCTGCATTATCAGCAGGCGTAAGGGCTTTATCGCCTAAAACGCACGGATTGGGCGCCTTCGCTTATGCGGGGGCGCCTTTTTGTTGAGTGGTCAGGACGAGCGTTCAAAATCGCTCATGTTTGTTCTAGAATGTTCGTATAGTCACATTTACGAACAGGAGTGAACATGCATATCTACCCTGTCTCTGATCCCGAGTTCAAGTCCTATGGCCGCGTGTGGGATGACGTTCCGTCCAGCCTGACCGCTCCACTCGTCGAGGCACTCGCGGCTACGTCCATCCCCGAGGGCAGCAAATACGTGGCCTCCGCGCCCGAGCTCGAGCAGGTTGAGGGCGCCGACACGCTCGGCCTGCTCATGTACGGCGGCCGCCCCTTCCAGCTCGGCTGGTGCAACGGCCACAACACACGACTCAACTGTCTGGAGTATCACCGCGCGAGTGAGTTTAACCTGGGCGCCCGCGACTTTATCCTGCTCGTGGCGCATCGCTGGGAGATCGAGGACGGAAAGCTCGATACCGCGTTCGTCAAGGCGTTCCGCGTGCCGGCGGGCAAGGTTGTCGAGGTCTTCAACACCACGCTCCACTACACGCCGTGCATGGTCGATGAAAGCGGCTTCCAGGTGATGGTGGCGCTGCCCGCCGGTACCAACGGTCCGCGCCCCGAGGCTGCAACCGACATGCCTGCCGCCGGTGACAGCTACTGCTACTGGAAGGCCGACAAGTGGGTCCTCTGCCATGCTGACAGCCCCAAGGCAGCCGAAGGCGGCTACGTGGGCCTCATCGGCAAAAACCTCGACATCACCTGCGACTAGAATCTTCCATCTCAATCTGTAACATCTAGCGGGCTAAATCGTCTCTACCTGTTACAGATTTAGACAAACTGCAGAGGACAGGCCGAACAATTTCAATCTGTAACACCGGGCCCGGTTTTGGCTGCCTAGAGCTGGCTGCGCAGGTAGTCAGCCATATATGGTACGGCGAAGCGCACGTAACCGCGGCGTGCCTGTTCGATAACGCCGGCGTCGATGAGGCGTCGGCGATACTTTTGCGCATAGTCGGGTGTGACTGACATGCGCTTCGCTACATCGGAAATGCGCGAAACGGCGTCTTCGTCATCAGTCATTGCGTCGAGAAACGCGACGTCTTGGTCCGATAGCGCGGCGAGCGTCGTTTCACAAACATCGTTTTCGAAATCGGCCTTTGACGCTTCGATAGCTCCGTCGACTTGCTCTGGCGTTACGCGTTTTCCGGCCTTGCAGCGATTGGCGATGTTGTAGCCGATGAGCTGCAGCATATAGGGCGAACCTTGGGTTGCACGGGCGGCACGGAGGCGAAGATCGCCTGGAATATCAAGGTCGAGTTCTTCGAAAGCCCGCTGATAATATGTATCGACGTCTCCGACTGAAAGCGGTTCGAGCGTGACTTTGCGCGCGCGGTTGAGAAATGTCAGTACGCGGTCGTTGAGTGTCGCGGAGACTGCTCCCGGGAGGCCCGCCATGACGAGCGCGACGTTGAGCCGTTCGCCGACCAGCTCTTGATAGGCGGTGACGAGCTGTCTGATCTCGGGTGAATTTGCTTGAAGCTCATCGATGAGGATGAGGATGCCGTGTCCCTGCTCGGTCAGTTTGCGCGCGAGCTGTGTGAGTTTGAACTGAAAGCTTTTGGTCTCCTGCACGTCTCGTGTGAACTCGAGGCCTGCCGAGAAACCGAAGACGCTCAAACTGCCACCCGTAAGTTTGGGGAGACGATGCTTGTTGGCGTAAGGCTCGCCTGCTTCCTGGATCTTCTCAACAATGCGCTCGAGCATGTCCTCGGAGGCTACGGTGGGTGTGGCGACAACAAAGCCGAGCTTGCGTGCGCGATCGGCGAGCTCCCACAGGAGAACCGTCTTGCCGCTGCCTCGCTGGCCGAGCATGAGCATGGCTCGGTCACGATTGCCAGGCTCCTGCTCAAGACCGGAGATGAATGTCGAAATCACGTTCCCGCGCCCCACCAGATAGGACGG
>CABUUD010000008.1 GCA_902494585.1 uncultured Collinsella sp.
GCACGGTGGCCATTATTCGGTG
The DNA here is from genome assembly GCA_902494585.1 of uncultured Collinsella sp. Taxonomy (GTDB): domain Bacteria; phylum Actinomycetota; class Coriobacteriia; order Coriobacteriales; family Coriobacteriaceae; genus Collinsella. Next base: position 23 of record CABUUD010000008.1, read on the forward strand.
ACCGGGATTGGTCAAAATCGTTTGACTATTAGCGGCTAAAATCGCCCGGCGCTAACATCAGTGCGAGGGTGCCTGGAACGAAGACGGCAAAGGCCTTGGCGAGTGGGATTTCTTTAACCACACAAGCAATAAGAACATCAACCATGTTGACGGTGATGTATCTTGCGACTTCTACCATCGCTATGAAGAAGATATCCGCATGATGAAAGAAGGCGGACAAAACACCTATCGCTTCTCTCTTTCATGGAGTCGAATCATTCCCACGGGTATCGGCGAAGTGAATGAAAAGGGTATCGATTTTTATAATCGGGTCATTGATTGCTGCCTCGAAAATGGCATAGAGCCCAACGTTACGCTGTTCCATTACGATCTGCCATTCACGCTTGCTTGCAAAGGCGGATGGCTGAACAACGACATGGCAGAGTGGTTCTGCAAATACGCCAGGATTTGCTTTGAGCGCTTTGGAGACCGCGTCAAAATCTGGGCTACCGTTAACGAGCCGCATTTCTACAGCTACTGCGTAAACATATTGGGCAACTATCCCCCCAATCGATCGCTCGACGTTCAGTCGTACATGCAGTTTCAGTACAACCTGATGCGCGCCAGCGCACTCGCAGTCCGAGCATATCGTCAAATGGGCTACGACGGCATCATCGGCGCCGTCCACGATGGCGGCGTTGTCGAACTCGACCCGGCAACCGAGCACCCCGATGACGTATTTCGATACGCAGACTTTTTCGCCAATCGCATGATTCTGGCACCAGCACTTCAGGGTCAACTGCCGCCAGAAATGGACGAAATCCTTGAAAAACTTGGCGTCTCGCTCTATCGATCCCCAAATGACGTAGAAGAATTCAGAGACGGTAAAGTCGATTTTATTGGACTCAACGTGTATTGCCGAGAGTATGTAACCGACTGGCACGGTGGAGAGCTTGCCGTTTCGGCGAACAATAAGGGCGGTTCGAGCAAAAAGGTCGAAGGAAAATGCATTGCGCCCTTGTTTGAAAGCGCCCGCGACAGCAATGTTCCCCGCAATAAATGGGGCCGCGAAATACTCCCAAGTTGCATGTATTCAACCATCATGGATGTCCACGAGCGCTATGACGCGCCCCGCATCTTTATTACGGAAAACGGACATGGCGCCTATGAGCAACCAGACGCAGACGGAATGATCCACGATGATGACCGCATCGAGCTTCTGGGCCAGTTCATCGAGCACATGATGAGGGCTAAGCGCGACGGCGCGCGCGTTGAGGGCTACTACCTCTGGTCGACGATGGATCTGTATAGCTGGATCAACGGCTACGAAAAACGATACGGACTTGTCCATATCGACTTCGAAAACAATCTGGAGCGCACCCCCAAAAAGAGCTGGTATTGGTACCGAGACCTTATCTCGAAGTATCAGGAGCAGGAAGGTTAGGAGAAAGAGATGAAATATCAGGCAATGTCCGAAACAGTCCTAAAGGCTGTTGGCGGCAAAGAGAATATTACATCGGTAACTCATTGTGCGACGCGCCTTCGCATCGACGCACGAGACACCTCGATCATTGATCTCCAGCTCGCCAAATCGGCCGATCAGGCGCTCGGGGCAGTAGTCAGCGGTGGCCAGCTTCAGGTGATCATCGGCCCCAACGTCACCGAGGCTTACAACGACTTCCTCGACTTCGCGGGAATCGAAGTCGGCGGTGGCACGGTTGCCGACGATGCCCAAACCGCCAAAGACCTTGCAGAAGGCATTAAAAGCGGTAACACCGCCATGGGCTTGATTGAGAAATTCGGGAACGTCTCTGCACAGGTATTCATGCCCATCGTCCCGGCGCTCATCGTTGGCGGACTCATTCTTTCGATCAAGAATCTCCTGGTCAATTATTGCGGATTGAGCACCGATAGCGGAACCGCCCAGGTCCTGTTGGCGATCTTTAGCGCTTCGTTTAGCTTCTTACCCGTTTACCTCGGCTATCAGCTCGCCGCCGTCATGAAGATGCAGCCTATCATGGGCGCACTGCTGGGCGCAATCATGATTAGCTCGTCTATTAGCGGTGCTGAGGGTCTCGACTTTCTTGGCATCCCCATCCCGACGAATGACTACTCGAGCACGGTGGTGCCAATCGTACTGGGCGTTGTGTTCATGTACTTTGTTGATCGCGGTCTTCAGAAAATCATCCCCGACGTTACCAAACTGTTCTTGAAGCCGCTACTCACCATGTTCATCGTCGTGCCTGTTGAGCTGATTGTTCTCGGCCCCGCCGGCAGCATGATGGGCTACGCGCTGAGTGATGCCGCCACATGGCTCATGGACAACGTGGCATTTATCGCTACCCCGATCCTGGCAGCCCTTAACCCCTATTTCGTCATGCTCGGTCTCGATAAGGCTTACATCGCAATCGAAGTTACGAGCCTGGCGCAGCTCGGTTGGGCACCCATCATCTTTGGCTTCATCTCAAACCTCTGCATTGGCGGCACGAGTCTCGCCTTGGCAACTGCAATGAAAGGCAACAAGGAGAAGAGAGGTATGGTCACCACGGTTGCCGTCACCGCACTTTGCGGCGTAACTGAGCCCGCATTTTACGGCTGCCTCATCGAGCGTCCCCGCCTGCTTGTCGGCACGGCAATCGGCGCCCTCTGCGCGGGACTCCCTGCAGGCATCTTCGTCCTGAAGGAGTATGTTGCGGGAGCATGCCCCGGTCTTCTTTCGGCGCTGATCTTTATCGCTCCCGATGGATCCATGGGCAACTTCGTACTGGCGTGCGTTGTCGCCGTCATCGCCATCGTCGTCTCGTTCATCGCTGCACGCGTGATTATCAAGAAGAATCCCAACTATATTGAGTAAATGCCCGCTGTTTGCATTGGGGACACCCTCGGCAGACCATTAGCAAGAACCCAAGAAGTCCCTTAGGAGCTCGATTAATCCATTCGGATTCCTGAGGCACAAACGACCCCGATTCCACAATGAAATCGGGGTCGTTGTTTCTAAAGCCTTCGATAGACAATCGGTGTTTACCTTAGCTCCCTATCCAAGTTAATTATCCACGCTCGTTCTCCGGCCGGCAGATTTTCTTCTCTCGCGTGTCCAGAAATCCACGCTCGAGCAGGACATCTGGGTCCGTACCCGCCCTTGTCTCGATTTGTAACAGCAAGAGGCCTATTCCGCTTCTACATGTTACAGATCAAGATATTCCTGAAACATCCTAAGTTTTATCTCAATCTGTAACAGTTAGATGCCAAATATCGGTCTTGGTGTTACAGATTTAGACAAACTGGAGGACGAGACAAACCAAAAACGGAATGGGCGCTAACCCGATGGCGCACCACCTAAATAGAAACGGGCCCTGCCCCACAAGGGAACAGAGCCCGAAACTCTCATGGAGCCAGTGACAGGAATCGAACCTGCAACCCACTGATTACAAATCAGTTGCGCTACCGTTGCGCCACACTGGCACACTTGGCGCTTTCGCGCGAAGCCAATTAAGAATAAAGGAATTGCTGACGAGGCGCAACTGGCCGCACGGCGTTATACAAATATGCAAAATCCAGCAACAACAGGTACCACGCCCGTCCATTTCTGTCAGTTCGCCCTCAATCTTAAAACTATTCGTCAGAACGAATAGTTTTAATTACAATGGAATATATAAAACTATTCGTTCTGGCGAAGGGTTTCGCGATGTTGACCACGAAGGAAGCAGCCGAACTACTCGACATCACCCCGCGCAGGGTGCAGGAGCTCATAAAAAACGGAGCACTTGAGGCCCGCAAGGCTTCTGGTGTATGGCTCATCGACAAAGACAGCGTCGACACGCGACTCCGTTCCGTGACCAAAACGGGGGGACGTCCCCGCCGCGGCCACGGTAAGAGCGAGATCGCATTCACCCTCATGAATCGCACACACGAAGTCGCTCAGCTGGTCTACAGCACATCGCGAAAAGACTTTACCCACATCGGCGCCGACGTCGATCGTGCCCACGCCCCTATTGGAGTATTTGGCCCTAATAGTCCCATATCGCTCGACTCCTTCCGCATCTGGTGGCGCGGCCGCGGTATCCCGCTCGCACGCATTGGGCTAGCCTCCCTGCTTGCAGAAGCCACAGTCGATGTTCCCGATGAACTCATACAGCGAAATCTTGGCCTCTCCTTATCCGACCAGTATTGGATTAGACCCCAAGGCTCCGGTCTCGCGTGGGAAGATATTAACTTCTTCAATAATGCTTTTGACGACGTCTCTCTGTCCATCGCGTCCTTCGCCCCAGAGGGCAAGGCAGCTGCCGCAAAGCCCGACAACACCTCGGACGGCAATCTTCAAAAGTACTGGACATGCGAGGGCGGGCGTCGAATTCTGCATAAGGCAGGAGCGCACCTGAACCAGGAACCTTATAACGAGCTGGTGGCGACCGCGCTCCATCGTCGCATCCTAAACGCCAGCGATTTTGTGCCTTACTCGCTCGAGGGCACGGGCACTTCCGCCCTGAGCATATGCGATGTCTTCTTAACTGATGAAGAAGAGTATGTCCCTGCGTTCTATGTAAACCAGTACGCAAACGCAGGTGAACGACTAACCGACTACGAGCGATACGTAGCAAACTGCGAGGAGCTCGGGGTGACAGGCGTCAAGGATGCCCTTGACCGCATGATCGTATGCGATGACATCATTGCCAACTACGATCGCCATTGGCGCAACTTTGGCCTCGTGCGAAACGTCAACTCACTGGTCTGTAGACCAGCCCCCATCTTCGATTCGGGCTCATCACTCTGGTGCAACATATCACTAGAGGAGATTAGGGCGGGAGAGCACAGTTTTACCAGCGCACAATTTCATTCAAGCCCCGCCAAACAAATGTTGCTCGTCGAGGACATGGGCTGGTTTGACGGCGACAAACTCGAGGGCTTTGTCGACGAGGCGATCGAGATTCTGTCTAAAAACGACGCGCTCACGGCAAGGCTGCCATATCTAAAAGAGGCGCTTACATGGCGCCTCCGTAGAATGATCGACATCGCTGAATGGAGTTAGCGAGACAGCGTCGCGCCGTCAGCTCCCCTACCTCCCGCGTAGGGCCTTGAGCTTGGCCAGGGCATCGGGGCTCAGGCGACTGCCCAGAGTCATCTTGATCTGCGGGGCTTCCTCGGCCTCGTGAACGTCGTTATCGATCTGTTTGATCTCGTCCACCAGCATACGGCTCGAGATGCGCGTGACGCCCTTGCCCATGACGACGGCCTGGATCGTGCCGTCACTCGACACCACGGAGCACGCGCGGCCTTCCTCGCGTGCCTCGATACAGAGCTTCTGCACCACGGTATCGGCAGAGACGCCCGTCGGCGAAAACTCGATGCGCACGCCACGGGCCGGCAGGTTGGGGCGCTCGCTGGAGATATTGCCCGCGCCGTCAAACACGATTACGGCCTCGTAGCGGCCTTGGGCAAACGCGGCAACGTCGTTGATGAGGGCGGTGCGCGCCATATCGTGAACGTCGCTGGAATACGGATCGTCGGAATGGTCGTAGACGAGCTTTTCGTAGCGCGGCGTGCAGTGGATCACGTTGTAGCCGTCGACCACCAGCAGCTCGGGCTTATTGGAGTGCACCGTCGAGACTGGATCGGCGATGGCCTGCGCAAACGCATTGCCGCCCACACCATAGGTCGCGGCCGAAACAATCGGCTTGGCCGAGCCCTCGCCAAAGCGCTTGGCCTTGGACTTGGCGCGGTTCTTCTTGGACATGCGCTACTCCTCCCCCATGAGCTCGCCGGCATTGCGGCGCAGCCACTCAAAGCACAGCGCGGTGGTCGCCTGGGCCACGTTGAGACTCTCGGTCATGCCGCGCTGGGGAAGCTTGGTCAAAAAGTCGCATTTCTCGAGCACCAGGCGCGAGATGCCGTCGCCCTCGGAGCCCATGACGAGCGCCACGCGGCCCTCGAAGGGAGCATCCCAGCAGCTGCCCTCGGCGTGCTCGGAAGCACCGCCCACCCAAAAGCCAGCGGCCTTGAGGTCATCGAGCGCACGGGCGATATTGGGAACCTGCGCGATAGGCAGGTGCATGACAGCACCGGCAGAAGTCTTGTAGCTGCCAACGGTCACACCGGCGGCGCGCTTGTTGGCGATGATGACGCCCGCGGCGCCCACGACCTCGGCGGAGCGCACGATAGCGCCAAAGTTACCGTCGTCGGTCACATGGTCGAGTACGATGACGAGCGCCGGACCGTCGCCCGCGCGGTCGAGGATATCGGCGACATCGGCATAGGGGAAGTTACCAACCTCGAGTGCGATGCCCTGGTGAGCGCCATGGCTCGACAGTGCGTCGAGCTGCGCGCGCGGCACATACTTAATGCGGACGCCCGCGGCGTTGAGGTCATCGACCAGACGCGACAGGGCGGCATCGCGCTCCCCGCCCTCGGCAATGAGCGCGCACTTGATGGGAAAACCAGTGCGCAGCGCCTCGGCGGCAGCACGACGACCTTCGATAAACTCGCCCTTGGGAGCCTGGACAGCGTCGCGGTTTCGATCGCGCTGCGGACGCGCAACCTGGGCGCGATCGCGCTGGCCCTTGGGAGCGGCAGCGCGATCATTGCGGCGAATCGGACGCGAGCTAGAAGCAGCCTGCTTGCCGCCACGAGACACGCGCTTGCGATTGTCGGCCATAAAGCGACCTCCTTAAATAGATAACAAACAAGAATCGACCGTCCGAGCCACGGCACCTTGCCTTTCAATCGTCGGGCATGACCACCAGGTCTATGCCCTCCTCTTTCAAGGCAATCTGCCGCACCTCGAACGGTCGACAAATACTAGAGACTCTTAATACGAGTGCCCGCGGCCGTATCTTCAATGGTGAGGCCCAGGTCCTTGAGCTGGTCGCGGATGGCATCTGCCAGATCCCAGTTCTTGGCGGCACGGGCCTCGGCGCGGGCCTCGAGAATCTTGGCAGCTGCCTCGTCCACATCGTCACCCGTGTAGGCAACAAGGCCGGCGGCAACGCCCAGCAGCCCCAGCGGCAGCTCGACCTTGGGCTCGGGAAGCTCGACGCCAAACGTATCGAGCAGCTCGGTCAGCGTATCGGCGGCAGCCAAGACTGCGGCCTTGTCGGCAGCATCGCCCGCCTGCTCCAAATATTGATTGCACTCGGTGACAAAGCCAAAGACGGCACCCATGGCACCGGCGGTGTTAAAGTCGTCGTCCATGCACTCCTTAAAGGCGGCACGAGTCTCGGCGGCCTTGGCGACAAACGCCTCGGCGGCAGCCGCATCGGCGTCGGCCGTCGCGTGGCTTGCAGCCCAGCGCAGGTTCTCGACCGTACCGGCGATACGCGTGAGCGAGTTCTCGGCACCCTCCAGGCGCTCCCAAGAGAAGTCGAGCGGCGAGCGATAGCTCGTCTGCAGCATCAGCAGACGCAGAGCCGCGGCAGAGTGCTGCTCGAGGACCTCGGCCAGCGTAAAGAAGTTTCCGAGCGACTTGGACATCTTCTCGCCGTCGACCAGCAGCATGCCCGTGTGCATCCAGGTGTTGGAGAAGCCCTGGTGCCAGGCGCAGGTAGCCTGGGCGCACTCGTTCTCGTGATGCGGGAAGGCAAGGTCGGAGCCGCCGCCGTGGATGTCGATCGGGGTGCCCAGGTAGCGGTGCACCATGGCGGCGCACTCGGTGTGCCAGCCGGGACGACCCTCGCCCCAGGGGCTCGGCCAGCTGGGCTCGCCGGGCTTGGCGGCCTTCCACAGGGCAAAGTCGAGCGGGTCGTTCTTGTCCTCGTTCTCCTCGATGCGCGCGCCCACCATAAGGTCATCGATGTTGCGGCCCGAGACCTGACCGTAGTTGGAATCGCTGCGCACAGCAAAGTACACATCGCCGTTATCGGCTGCATAAGCGTGGCCCTGCTCGATAAGCGTCTTGATCATGGCGATCATGGGGCCGATCTCTTTGGTAGCGCGGGGGCGCACATCGGGATCGAGCACGTTGGCGGCGCGCATGACGCCGATGAACTTGTCGGAGAACTCCGTCGCGACCTCGGCAGCCGTACGGCCTTGCTCGTTGGCGCGCTTGATGATCTTGTCATCGACATCGGTGAGGTTCTGGGCGAACGTGACCTCGTAGCCGCTCGCGATGAGCCAACGGCGGATCACGTCAAAGCTGATGAACGTGCGGGCGTTGCCGATGTGAATGTTGTCGTAGACCGTGGGGCCGCACACGTACATGCGGACCTTGCCGGACTCGATGGGCTGGAACTCTTCCTTTTTATGGGTAGCGCTGTTGTAGATACGCATTCGTTACTCCTTAACGGTTTTCTGTAGCAGGCAGACGGCCCAAGCGCCGATCCCCTCGCCTTGGCCTTCCCAGCCGAGCTTTTCGGTCGTAGTGGCGGCGACGCCCACGTTTTCGACGTCAACGCCCAGAGCACGGGCAAGGTTGGCGCGCATGGCATCGCGGTGCGGGGTGATTTTGGGCTGCTGGCAGGCAATGGTGCAGTCGGCATCGACAAACTCAAAGCCCAGCTCGCGCGCATAGTCCATCACACGGGCAAGCAGCACCATCGAGTCGGCGCCCTCATAGGCAGGATCGGTGTCGGGGAACAGTTTGCCGATGTCTCCCCCGCGGCAGGCGCCCAAAATGGCGTCGGCCAAGGCGTGCGCGAGCACATCGGCATCCGAGTGGCCCAGCAGACCGCGCTCGTAGGGAATATCGACCCCGCCGATAATACATCGACGACCCTCCACCAGACGGTGAACGTCATAGCCGTGTCCAATGCGCAGGTTACTGAACATGGGGAAGGTCCTCTCCCTCGGCCATGCGACCGAGCAGAATCGCGGTTACGGGACGCAAGTCCTCGGGTACCGTCACCTTAAGGTTGTCGCGTGGGCTCTGGACGCAGCGGACATGCCCACCCATGCGCTCGACCAGCGAAGAATCGTCGGTCCCGATAAACCCATCGGCGATGGCTGCGGTGTGGGCGCGCTTCATGACGTCGACGCTAAAGATCTGCGGCGTCTGCGCGGCCCAGTACAGCTCGCGTGGCGGCGTCTCGACGATGTTGTCGCCATCGACAATCTTGAGTGTGTCGATGGCGGGCTGGCCGCACACGACACCATCGAGGGCACGGTCGCTCACGAGCACGTCGATAGCATGGTCGATGGCCTCAGTCGTAATGAGCGGACGAGCGCCATCGTGAATGGCGACGTATTCAAAGCCTGCCGGAACCGCATGCACGCCGGCACGGGTGGAATCCTGACGGGTATTGCCGGCATCGGCAAAGCTGATGGGCGTGTCATAGTCGAACGGGTCGATGGCCAGGCGGCGCATTTCGGCACGACGCTCGGCAGGACACACCACCACGATGTGGCCGACCTTGTCGCTCCGATCAAATGCGCGGATGGACCAGCTCATGAGCGGACGGCCCGCTACATTGACGAGCTGTTTGCCACCGGGGTTACCAAAGCGCTGGCCGCTGCCACCGGCAACGACCACGGCGCATACGGGCGCCATTATGCGTTCCCCTGTTTGGTGCCCTTCATGCGGTACAGCGAGTCCGCAAGAATGGCAGGGTTGTTGACGCCAAAGTCGCCCAAGCGCTCCGGATCCTCGCTGATGTCGTCCATGAGCTCCTGCAGCGAGCCGTACTCGTCGACGATCTTCTCGGCCACGCCGTCGCGCACGACGGACACGCGCGAAAGCGTGCGCAGGCCCAGCGGCGTCATGACGGAGTCCTCGTCCAGGTCGTCGTAGCCCAGAACCGCCGCCACATGCTGCGGATCGGACAAGTCCTTGGGCGTCATACGGGCAAGCTCAGCGCGAATTTTCTCGGCGTTTGCTTCGGAGGAGTCACTCGCGTAGTCGCGGATCATCAGGTCATACTCGGTATCCATACTGGAGCCGGCGAGCTGCTCGAGCTGCATCTGCACGAGCTTGCCCTGGTTGCCCAGCTTGACAATGCAATCCTTAAGCTCGGTCTTTGCCTGCTGCATGATCTCGAAGCTCGAGAAAATACCGGTAATGTCGGCGAGCGTAACGTAGTCGTCGAGCTCGAGGGCCGTCAGGCGCAGCAGGGAGCGATCGAGCGACTGACGGGTAGTCTGGAGCGTGGCGACGAGCTGGTTGACCGAGCTCATGATGGTGGTAACGGGCTGGATCTCGTAGCTCTTGCCGTGAACATACACGTTGACAACGGCACGACGGGCCGAGACCGAGATCACGATGGCATCCGTGAGCACCGACATGCGAGCGGCGGTGCGGTGACGCATACCTGTCTCGCTCGTGGCAAGCGAGGGATCGGGATTGAGGTGGAAGTTGGCGCGCAGGATCTGGGTGAGGTCACCGTCGATGACGATGGCACCGTCCATCTTGGAGAGCTCGAACAGACGGTTCGAGGTGAACGAAATGTTGAGCGGGAAGCCGTCGTTACCGGCAGCGAGCACGTTTTCGGTGTCGCCGACGCAGATAAGGGCGCCCAGGTGACCGGCGATGATCATGTCGAGGGCGGTGCGGATCGGCTGACCAGGTGCCGTCAGGCGGATGGCCTGTTCCATACGCTTTTGCAGCTCGTTCTTATCCAAGGCATCGCTCCCATCGTATACGCTCCATAAACGCTAAATAGTTTCTCACGGTTTGTCCCCGCAGCAGCCACGAAATCCGATGCTTACAGAATGAGCGAACACCGCTTAGGTAGCTCATTTGGGACGGGGCTCCTTTGACTGCTCATGTGGTAGCATCGGGTCTCATATAAATGAGGGAGTAGTCGCGTAATCGGGCTCGCCCGCAGAGAGGGAGCCAGACTATGGGACTCGCAGAGCTCGTGTTGCTCGCCGTTGGCCTTTCGATGGACGCCTTTGCCGTTTCCATCTGCAAGGGTCTCGGCATGAAAAAGATCAACCTTAAAGTCGCCGTGGTGCTCGGCCTGTTCTTTGGCGGCTTCCAGGCCGGCATGCCCGTAATCGGATGGGCGCTCGGCAGTCAATTCATGGGCATCATCGGCCCCATCGACCATTGGATCGCCTTTGTCCTTTTGGCCTTCATCGGCGGCAAAATGCTGTGGGAGGCCTTTACCGAGGACGAGGACGAGAGCGACAACAAGAATGCCGAGAAGATTGACCTGGTAGAATACCTGGTTCTTGCCATTGCCACCTCGATTGACGCCCTGGCCGTGGGCATCTCGTTCGCCGCGCTTTCGGTCGACATCGTTCCCGCCGTATCGCTCATTGGCATCACAACGTTTATCTTCTCCGTCGCCGGCGTAGCGATCGGCCACACCTTTGGCGCGCGCTACGAAAAACCCGCCACCATCGTGGGCGGCGTCGTGCTCATCCTCATCGGGCTTAAGATCTTACTTGAGCATCTGGGGATTTTGGTGCTGTAAAACACCCTTCAAAACTAAACGTCCGTATGAGGCCTCATGCAGAGTTTTGCATAATGCCTATTCGTGCAGACTTTTGCATGTCATACTGATATGCAAAAGTCTGCACGTTAGGAGATAGCCGTGGATACCCTTCCCATCACCACACCGCGCCAAGCTGGCATCTACGTGCGCCAGGCACGCGAGACTCAGGGTCTCACCCGTGCCGCCTTCGCCAAAAAGGCCGGTGTTTCGGAGCGCCTGCTCGCATCGCTCGAGCTAGGAGACGCCACCGGCATTCGACTCGACAAGTTGCTGGCGATTTTCGACGCTCTTGGACTGGCACTCGCAGCACAAGGGGATATCGGCGAAGCGAAAAACGAGCGACCAGTCGACGCCCCGCATGCCAATCCGCTGCCTCGCAGCATCCCCAGGCGCCATCACACTCAACGTCCTCATCATCGCAACCGTCGCAGCGCAGCCATTCCGGCTCTCGCAGATGCCCCCTTTACGTCCGAGCTCTACGACAAGGCCTTCGCCGATTTCGCCATGTCCAATCTCGGAGTCTCGATTGCCACAAACGCATCTAGCCAAACCATGCCCGAAGGGAAATAGCCAATGGCCAGAACATCACTTCGGACCATTATTTGCGGCGTGCCTGCTGGAACGCTCACGCAAGATGAGAACGGTCTTATCAGCTTTACCTACGATCATGACTATGACGGGCCAGCCCTATCGACCAACATACCCGTATCAAATCGCACATACGGCCAACAGGTCATGAATCCGTACTTGTTTGGCCTTCTACCCGACAGCGAGGACCAACGAAAAGCGATTGCCGCCGAATTCAACGTTAGGCCCAACAATCCCGTTGCTCTGCTCAGCCATATCGGACTCGACTGTCCGGGCGGAGTACAGTTTTGTGCCGAAGAAGACGTCGACGCCGTCCTGCATCGCGACGGCGAATACCGCCCTATAGACGACCACGATATTGCTCTCCGTCTCAAGTCGATCAGAGATGACCACGAGGCATCGTGGATGGGTCTAGATGAAAGTTGGTCACTTGGGGGCAATCAGGGCAAGTTCGCTCTCGCCCTCATAGACGGTCGCTGGTGCGAATGCGTGGGTTCCTCGCCCACGACGCATATTTTCAAAAATGGCGTTATCGGATTTAAACTTGAGGCTCTTAATGAGTTTGTCTGCATGAAAAGCGCCCAGCGCGCCGGTATCGCAACGGCAAACGTCGAATATCGTATGTTTGAGGACGAACCTGCCCTCATTGTTGAGCGCTATGACCGCGTGAAAGTCAAAGACGGAACGATCAGGCGCCTACATCAAGAAGACCTCTGTCAGGCACTTGGGGTGATGCCCGCCCAAAAGTACACGGCAGACGGCGGCCCGACCACACGCGACATTCAAGAGCTCCTCGTAAATACGAGCCACCATCAACTTAACCTGTATCTGTTTACGCAGATACTGTTCTTCAACGCCATTATCGGCGCACCGGATGCACACGCGAAAAACTATTCCCTGCTCCTTGGAAACGACGGCGCAGCCATGATGGCTCGTATGTACGATGTCGCGTCAGGTTTGGCGTATGAGCGCATGCGCCGCCGGGCGCGCCTTGCCATGAGCGTTGGCGGCGAAAATCGTGTGGGGCGCATCGGTCCAGGCGCTATCCGCCGATACCACGGCATGGGCGACCCCGCGCTGGAGGCGACACTCACCGATGCCGGGCTATCCGAGAAGTTTTGCTTTGCGACCATGATGGACCTCGCCTACGAGGTACCCATTTGCATGGAAGAGGTCATGAACGAATACGCCGACCTGCCCGGCATGGCGGACCTGCACGAGCATATGCTCGGCCCCGTCTGCGAAAACTGCCAGCGCACCCTCGACCTCATCAAGGCGGATATGGGCTAGGTGTCCGTAATCTCCCATTTCCCAAAAGAAGAGAGGGGGCACCCGTCGCAAAAGCTCGGGTGCCCCCTCACGCAATGTCATTTGCAATCCACCAGCACGTGGCTCGGACTGCTGCTAGCGCAACCTTTACGCAGCGAGGCGCTTGAGGACGTCGATGAGCAGCTCGTAGAAGCGCTCGGCAGAAGCGAGCTCCATGCTCTCGTCCGGGGTGTGAACATCGGAGAGCGTCGGACCCACGGCGATGGCGTCCAGGCCGTGCAGGGCCTCGGCAAACAGGCCGCACTCAAGGCCGGCGTGAATGGACTCGATGCGCAGCTCGGAGCCAAAGAGCTCGCGATAGCTCTCGACAAAGATGTCACGGACCGGCGAATGCTCGGCATAGCTCCAGCCGGGATACTCAAACTCAAACTTGGCGTCGAAGCCCAGGACATCGGCCAGCGTCTGCAGGCGGTCCTTGAACTCGTTCTGCAGCGAGGTGATCGAGGAGCGCGGGGACAGCATGATCTTGACCTGGTCGTCAGAGGTGGCAACCACGCCGATGTTGGAGGAAACCTCGACGGAGCCGTCGGTGGCGACGTTGCGGCGGATCACACCATTGGGGGCAAGACGCAGGGCGCGGATGAGGGCAAGCGCGGACTTCTGGTCCATGGCCTCGACCTCGGCGTCGTCGGCAATCTCAACGGTGCAGGTAAAGCCGGGGTCGAAGACCTCAAGCTCGGCGGTGACGTCGGCGATGATGCCCCTTGCGATCTGGGCCGCGGCCTCGGCGGCAGCGTGGTCGGCGTAAACCAGCTCGGCCTTGCACTCACGGTTGATGGCGTTGTCCTTAGTGCCGCCGTTAAAGCTGACGATGGCGGGCTCGCCGGCGACCATCAGGCGGTCGATGATGCGGGCCATGATAAGGTTGCCGTTGCCGCGCTCCAGGTTGATGTCGGAGCCGGAGTGACCGCCCAGCAGGCCGGAGATGTCGAGCGTGAGGGTGCTACCGGTCTTGTGCTCGCGCGCGATCGGGCACGTGTAGGTAACGACGACGCCGCCGGCGCAGCTGACGGTGGCAACGCCCTCTTCCTCGGAGTCAAGGTTAATCATGGTGCGGGCGCTAATCTGGGACTTGTCGAGCGTCTCGGCGCCGACCAGGCCAGTCTCCTCGTCGGTGGTGAATACGCACTCGAGGGCGGGATGGACAATCGAATCATCGTTGAGCACGGTAAGCATAAGCGCGACGGCAATGCCGTTGTCGGCACCCAGGGTGGTGCCGTTGGCGGTAAGGACACCATCCTTGACGACCAGGTCGATACCATCGGTCGTAAAGTCGTGCTCGACGGAGCCCAACTTGTCGCACACCATGTCGATATGGCCCTGCAGCATTACGGTCGGGGCATTCTCGGCACCGGCAGATGCGGGCTTGCGAATGATGACGTTGTAGACCTCGTCCTGGTACACGTCGAGGCCGCGCTCCTTGGCAAACGCGACCAGGAAATCGCTGATGCCCTTCTCGTTGCCAGACCCACGGGGGATCGCGCTGACCTCCTCAAAGAAATGGAACAGCTGGGCGGGCTCGTAGCCGGTAATCTTGTAGTCCATGGTGCCTCCTTGGCGCAACTGGTTAGACAGTAAGACATGCGACTTGTATATTCCCAGACTTTGCGTGCATAAACCAGTCGAAAACGCCGAGCGTCCTCGCATCATCGGCTAACGGTGGACCGTATAGCGCAACGGTCACAACTTCCGCAGCTCTACAAATCGAGGCGCCCTTTCCGGAGCGCCTCGATTGCGCGTATCAAATTGTCGCCACGCCCTACAGCGCGCCGGAACCGGCTTGCATCATGCCGCCGGGGCCCGAGGTCACGCCGCCGCTCACGGGCGAGGCGTTGCCGGTGTGCGGTGCCGCCGGGACGGTATCACCACCGAGTGTGCCCGCCGGACGCGGTGCCGGGATCTCGCCCGTGCCGTGGCTAAAGACAAACTTGCCATCGGCCACGTCGCACAGGACGGTATCGCCCTCGCCCCACTCGCCGGCCAGAAGCTCCTCGGACAGCGGGTCCTCGATGAGCTTTTGAATGGCGCGGCGCAGCGGACGCGCACCGTTGGTGAGGTCGGTGCCCTCGGCCACGATCTTGTCATAGGCCGCATCGGTGAGCTTGATGTTCATGCCGTTGGCAATCAGGCGCTGACGCAGGTCGTCCACCAGCAGGTGCGCGATCTTGGTCAGGTTCTCGCCCGAGAGCTTCTGGAACACCACAATGTCGTCGATACGGTTGAGCAGCTCGGGGCGGAACAGGCGCTTGAGCTCGCCCATCGCACGGCCCTTGATCTCACTCGAGGTGAGGCCCTGCTCGCCGGTGGTGCCAAAGCCAACGCTCGCATCCTGCGCGATCTCGCGGGCGCCCACGTTTGACGTCATGATGATCACCGTATTGCGGAAGTCGACCGTCTTGCCCTGGCTATCGGTCAGACGGCCCTCCTCCAACACCTGCAGCAGGATATTGAAGATGTCGGGGTGCGCCTTCTCGATCTCGTCGAACAGCACGACCGAGTACGGGTGACGACGAACGGCCTTGGTAAGCTGACCGCCCTCGTCGTGGCCCACGTAACCCGGAGGGCTACCGATAAGCTTGGAGACCTCGAACTCGCTGCCGAACTCCGACATGTCGAAGCTGATGAGCGCGTCCTTACTGCCAAAGAGGTACTCGGCGAGCGTCTTGGCGAGCTCGGTCTTGCCTGTGCCGGTGGGACCAAGGAAGATAAAGCTACCACCGGGACGACGCGGGTCCTTGAGCGGCGAGCGGCTGCGGCGCACGGCCTTGGCGACGGCCTCGACGGCCTCGTCCTGGCCGATAATGCGGGTCTTGAGCACGCTTTCGGTCTGCAGCAGGCGACGGCTCTCGCTCTCGGTGAGCGAGGAAACCGGCACGCCAGAGGTCACGGACACGATGTCGGCAATCTGACTCACGTCGATGGTGAGCGGGCTGGCGTCGAGCTCGGCGGTCCAGGCGGCCTTGGCCTCGGCGAGCTCAATCTCGGCGGCCTTCTGCTGCTCGGTGATCTCGGCGGCCTTGTTCATGTCGTCGCTCTCGGTGGCCTCCTGCGCGGCGGCCGTAAGCTCGTCCACGCGATGCTCGGCCTCACGCACCGGCTCGGGCGCGCGATTCGCGGCGATGCGAGCGCGGGCACCGGCCTCGTCAATGAGGTCGATAGCCTTATCGGGCAGGAAGCGATCCTGGATGTAGCGGTTGGAGAGGTTCGCGGCGGCCTCGATAGCACCCTGCGTATAGCGCACATGGTGGTGCTCCTCGTAGCGCGGCTTGAGCGCGGTCAGGATCTTGACCGTGTCCTCGACGCTCGGCTCCTCGACATCGATGGTCTGGAAGCGACGCTCGAAGGCCGGGTCCTTGGTGAGGTACTTGCGGAACTCCTCGGCCGTGGTGGCACCGATGATCTGGAAAGCACCACGTGCGAGAACGGGCTTGAGCATGGAGCTCGCGTCGATGGAGCCCTCGGCAGAGCCGGCACCGATGATGGTATGCATCTCGTCGATAAACAAGATAACGTCGTCGGCTTCGGTCGCCTCCTGGATCACGTTCTTGAGGCGCTCCTCAAACTCACCGCGATACTTGGCGCCCGCGACAAGACCCGGCAGGTCGAGCGTCCAGATATTCTGGTTCATGAGGTTCTCGGGCACGTTGCCGGCTGCAATCTGCTGAGCCAGGCCCTCGACGATGGCCGTCTTGCCCACGCCGGGGTCGCCCAGAATGAGCGGGTTGTTCTTGGTGCGGCGCGAAAGAATTTCCATCATACGCTGGACTTCCTTTTCGCGACCAATTACAGGGTCGAGCTCGCCATCGCGCGCCTTTTGCGTGAGGTTGGTGGCGAACTGCTTGAGCGTATCGGTGCCACTCCCCTTTTGCTGAGAGGCATCCGAGCCGCTAAAGAACGGCAGGCCCGCACCGGGACGACCAGCACCGGCGCCGGCAAGCGGACGCTTCTTGTCCTGGTCCTTGGCGGTGAGTTTCTCGATAGTCTTTTTGATGGAGGCGGAAGACACGCCCAGGCGCATGAGGATGTCCATGGCCATGCCGTTGCCCTCTTCGACGATGCCGATCAGCAAGTGCTCGGTCGACACGTAGGTCTGATTGTTCTCGCGCGCCACGCGGAATGAACGCTCCATCACGCTAATGACGAGCGGCGTAAAGGCAAGCTTGGCAGCCTCGGTCTCCTCGCTGGGCTCGGGGACCGTGGTCTGGACCTCCTTGAGGGTGTCCATGATGTCGTCGTAGGAGATATCAAGCGAGCGCAGCGCCTCGGCAGCGATACCCTCGTCCTCCTTGGCGAGTGCGAGCAGCAGGTGCTCGGTGCCCACCTTATTTGAGTGTAGATCGAGCGCCTCCTGTTTGGCCATCGACATGACCTTGCGCGCTCGATCGGTAAATCTATCTAACATGCTCGTTTCCTTACATGAGTTCATCGAAATCAAAACGCCCGCCCGTCGGCGGCGCTTTTGTCTCTTTACCCACAGGTTGTCTATGTTAACAGCTGGAGGAATATCTATAAACCCGGCTCACATGAATGCAGGTTATGACCGCATCGCGGGACTCACCGCGCGATGCGCGACAGGCGCCCCGCAAGAGAAACCCTAGGCGTCTTTCACCACGTCGGGACTCGTCGCACGCGATGCGCGATAGGCATCGGCCTCCTTGGAGACGCGTTCGAGCAGCTCGGATGTATCGACGCCCTCGACTTGCGCGACCGTTTCCACCGTCTGCATGGCGACCGCCCTCAGGTACGCGCACGCGCTGTCCCCCAGCTGCTCGAGGTCTATCTCCTCGCCGCCCTCCCGGGCAAAGCCGACCGCCATCACAAAGCCCATGATGCCCGAGACCAGAAAGCCCACCGCAAAGCTCGAATCTGCCTTGAGCTCTTCTCCGTCGGGGTGGACGATCTCTCTCACGCGGTCGATGATGATCGTATGGATGCCCTGCACGACCTGCTCGGCGGCACCCGCCCTCATGGTGATGACGATGCGCCGCAGCAGGCAGCGGACGTCGCGCCGGTCGAACGCCGAAAGGTCGCCCTCGCTCGAAAAATGCCAGAGGGCATCGGTGATGAGCTCGTTATCCTGCAGCAGCTGGGCTATGGCGATGGCGACGAGTTCATCGAAATCGTGAAAATAGTAGTAAAACGTTCCGCGATTGCACTGGGCGGCGCGGGTCACCTCGCCAACCGACAGCTCGAAGATGCTGTTGTTCTCGATGAGCTCCCAAAACGCCTCGATGATACGGGTGCGTGCATCGGGCGCATCGGCGTCCTTACGCGGTCTCGCCATGCGCCTCACCGCACCCCTGCGCCTTGGCGTTCATGATGAGCATCTGAAGACGGTTCTCCACGTTGGCGAAGCTCACGTCGGGATCGTAGTCGAGCGGCAGGAACTGCGCCGTGGGATACTGCTCCTTGAGCGCATGGATGAGCCCGCGCCCCACGACATGGTTGGGCAGACACCCGAACGGCTGCAGGATCACGAAGTTGCGGCAGCCGCGCTTGGCGTGCTCGAGGATCTCCGCCGGAATCAGCACGCCCTCGCCCGCATCGAACGTATGGTGCAGGATCTTATCGCTCGCGCGCACGAGCTCGGGCATGCGCGTCGGCGGCTCGTAGAGCGGGCTCGCCGCGCCCAGGCGGTCGCAACGGTCGTGCGCGAGCTCGAACAGGTTGTCCGCCGTGGCGTACCAGGCCTTTTCGGGCAGCGACAGGTCGACGTGGAACTCGCGCGACTGCGCATGCTTGTAGAAATAGGTCTTGCGGATCACGTCGGTCATGCGCGCCTCGATGACCTCGAGCCCGTTGTCCTCGAGGTAGCGCTCGATCTCGTGGTTGGCGCCGAGATGGAAATTGAGCAGGTACTCGCCCACGATGAGAACGGTCGGATGCGGGTTCGAGTGGTCGTACGGAACGGCGTCCATGATCGCAAGCGCGCGTTTGAAGCCCGTCGCCTGGCCTCTCAGCCCGGAGCGCTCCATGCCCTCGATAACCTCATCGAGCGCGCGGTCGAACGCAGCGTCCGCCGCGCCCTTCTCGAGCTCGTAGGGACGGATGCGCCTAAGCATGGCCTCGAGGGCATCGATCATGGGAAGACCGTAGGCGATCTGGATGCTCGGGCCAAGGCCGAGCTTGAAGCCCGGATGCGCATTGTGGGCATCGACGTCGTCGTTGGTGAGCACCGGGACATAGTCGTATCCCGCGTCGTCGAGCGCGCGGCGCAGCAGGGGCATGTAGTGCGTCAGGCGGCAGTCGCCGATATACTTGCCAGTCACCACGGCGACGTCGTGCGGGTCGTACTTACCGCTCTCGAGTGCCGCGAGCGCCTCGCCGATCACGATTTGCGCGGGGAAGCAGATGTCGTTGTGCACATAGCGTTTGCCCAGGCGGATGGCATCCTCGCGCCCGATATCAAGGGCCTCGGCGCGCACGCCCTGATTGCGCATCGCCGCGGTCATGAGCCTGCAGAACGCATGGGAGGTGTTGGGGACCAGCGCGATCTTGTCGTGCCGGTCGCGCTTGGTGTACTTGACCTTATACGGGTCGTCGAGCGGATGGACCGCGTGCACCCGGGCGCCCTCGGCACGCTCCTCCGCGCGACGACGGTTGACCGACTCGATAAACGAACGCACGCGAATGCCCATGGGACCGGCGACGTCGCTCTCATCGAGCTTGATCATCATCGGAACCTTGGAGCCCATCTCGCCCATCATGCGCGCGATCTCGTCGGTGAGATACGCATCGTGGCCGCAGCCGAAGCTGCCCATCTGCACGAGCTCGAGCTCGGGCGTCGATGCGACGATGACCGCGCACGACAGCATGCGCGCATGGTAGTTGTTCACGATGTCGATGCGGCTGTTGGAAAGATCGACGTTGCAGACCCCCGGCACCGCATCGGGCGTCAGCACGGGGATGCCGCGCTCAGAGAAGAGCTTGGGCAGCCCGTGGTTGACCAGCGGGTCGTTGTGGTACGGGCGCGAAGCGATCACCACCGCGTAGCCGCCGTCCTCGCGCACGTTCTCGAGCACCTGCCTGCCGCGCAGCTGCAGCTGGTTCTCAAACGTCTCCTGCGCGCGGTCCGCCTGCTCGGTCGCCTTGGCAACCAGGTCGGCATCGATATCGAAGGTCTCCTTGCACCACGCCTTGAGCTGGCGGTTTCGGTCGCCCTCGTCGTACCAGTGGAACAGCGGCGTATCGAACGGAACGCCGAAACGCTCCTCCGGGTTATCGGAATTGCGCATCACGTAGGGATATCCCTTTACGACGGCGCACATCCACTCGCTGGTAGAGGCAGTGTTTTCGGTGGGCACCGTCGTGATGATGGGCATGAAGATGCGGTCGACGCCGGCGTCGACGAGATTGCGGATGTGCCCGTGGACGAGCTTGGCCGGGAAGCACACGGTGTCGGATGTGACGTGCGCCAGACCGCGCTCGTACATCGCCTTGGTGCTGCGTCCCGAGACGCGCACCTTAAAGCCGAGCGTGCTGAAGAACGTCGACCAGAACGGCATGGTGTCCCAGAACTCGAGCACACGGGGAATGCCGATCGTGACATCGCGCCCCCCGCAGACGGGAACCGTGGGGTACGACTCGAACAGCAGCTCCTCGCGGTCGACAAAGAGATTGGGGGCAGCCGCGGTCCGGTCGCGCCCCGTGCCGGGTGCCTGTGCCTCGCAAGCACCCTGCGGACGCAGCTCCTCCGCCGCGGGAACCTCGCGCACGAGCTCATCCCATGAGATGGCGCCGCCGCGCGGGCAGCGATTGCCCGTGACGTAAAGCGAGCCGTCGCCAAATGCCACGACCGCGCGCTGGCAGCGGTTGTTGCACCGACGGCAGGTAACGCCGCCGAACTCGCGATGCTCGAAGCGCTCCACGGCATCGAGCCCGATAAACGACGTGTCGGCGTCGCCCTTGCGGCATTCCTCGCGCGCGAGCAGGGCGATACCGATAGCGCCCATCAGCCCCGGGTGGGGCGCACGCGTGACGGGTTTGCCCAGATACTGCTCGAATGCACGCAGCACCGCGTCGTTTCGGAACGTGCCGCCCTGGACGACGACTTTGTCGCCCAGACGGTTGAGATTTGAAACGCGAATGACCTTGGTGAACACGTTCTCGATAATCGAACGGCAGAGACCGGCCATGATGTCGCCCGGACCCTTACCGCGCCGCTGCTCGGAAACGACGCTGCTGTTCATGAACACCGTGCAGCGGCTGCCGAGAACGGCGGGGGCTTTGGACGAAAATGCCTCGGTCGCGATATCCTCAACGGCTATTCCGAGGTTTTTGGCAAAACCCTCGAGGAACGAGCCGCAGCCCGCAGAGCACGCCTCGTTGACGACGATATCGGTCAGCACGCCGTGGTTGAGCCAGATGGCCTTCATATCCTGTCCGCCGATGTCGAGCACGAAGGTCGCATCGGGAACGCATGCGCACGCGGCGCGGGCGTGCGCGACCGTCTCGACCGTATGGTAGTCGGCGTGGAACGCGCGCGCGAAAAGCTCCTCGCCGTATCCCGTGGTGCCCACGGCATCGATCGCAAGCGTGACTCCCGCTGTCTCCCAGCGGTTCTTCAAGCTGACAAGACCCTGTTGGGCGACGTCGAGCGGTCTGCCGTTATTAGACGCGTAGAACGAATCGACAAGCTCACCCGCCTCATCGACCAGGGCGAACTTGGTCGTCGTGCTCCCCGAATCGATACCGAGCGCCACACGCACCGTCTCTCCGGGCGCATACGCATCCGGACCCTTTGCCGGCGTCTCTTTGCCATGGCGTGCCGTAAAATCCGCCTGCTCGGCAGGTGTGGCAAAAAAGGGCTGGGCAAGACGTCCCTCCCCGCTTGCGGGCGCGACCGTCTCGAGCTTATCCAGCCGGACAAAAGCGTCGGGAAGGTCGATCGGTTGGGACGATGCGAACATGTCGGTCAGCGACAGGGCGGCACCGCGCGCGACCATGATCTGCGGATCGCGCGGGACGATAACCTGATCGTCCGATAGATTCAGTTGCTCCCGGAACACGCGGACCAGCGTGGGGTTGTAGGCGAGCGTACCGCCCTCGAAGATTACCGGCGGCTCGATGTCGATACCCTGGGCCAGACCGCCGATCGTTTGGCGGGCGACCGCGTGAAGCGCCGAAAGCGCCAGGTCGGTGGTAGGAATGCCCTCGTTGAGCAGCGGCTGGATATCGGTCTTTGCGTACACGCCGCAGCGGCCCGAGACCTCGTGGACGGTCGTTCCCCGGCTTGCGAGCTGCTCGAACTCGCCCGATTCGGTGCCGACCCCCATGAGCTTTGCCATCTCGTCGATAAATGCACCGGTACCGCCTGCGCACGAGCCGTTCATGCGCATGTCGGCAACCTCGATGTCTCCCTTATCGTTGGTGCGGAAGAAGATTATCTTGGCGTCTTGGCCGCCCAGCTCGATGGCGCAGCGCGTCTGCGGATAGAACCTGCTGATCGCGAGCGCGTTGGCGACCACCTCCTGAACGTACGAGGCGCCCAGCGCGGTCGCGATATCGCGCGCACCCGAGCCGGTCACCGCAACGCGCAGCGACCCATGGGGAAAGCGCTCGGCGAGCTCGCCGAGCATGGCGCGCACGCTCGCTGTCTGACACGCCCCGTGGCGGCGATATCCCCACCACGCCTCGGTCATATCCTCGTGCATCGCGTAAACTTTGGTCGTCGTCGACCCTACGTCCAGTCCTACTAGCAACGCCATAATGCTCCGTCTCTCGCATTTTTCCTGCTAGAGATATACCACTCTACGTAATACAACAGACTGTTGTATTTAAACTCCGTATAAAAAGCGGCTGCCGAAACGCTTCAGCAGCCGCCGAATGCACCAACAGATTGTTCTGCGCGCTAGCACGTCGGGCAACGGAGCAGCACGGGCCCTCCGGTCATGCGCACCGCTCACGCCCGCAATGTCGCCGAGAGAGCTATCCACGCTTAGGGCTCCAACCAAGCAAGTCGCCCGCGCTCAGCAGATCCCTAAGCGAGTTACTCGCACTCAGAAGCCATAGCCTGCTCCAAGAGCTCGGCATGCTCCTCCTCGAAAACCGTCCCCACAGGGAAGGCGCGACGGAAGACGAAGTGGGAAATCGGACCGGCTACCAAAAGGTTCCACGGCGGCGCCATCACAAAATTATGCGGAATGTTGATCATCCAGATCGCGGGCACGGAATACAGGTTCGCAAGGATGCCGCCGGGCATGTGCGTCAGACCCTCGCAGGCACCGTACAGCGACATGATGATGACCATGGGAACGACCATGCAGGAGCTGACGGCGAGCGTCATGGCAAGTGGCGAGCTCTTGCCCGGCGTGACCAAGTACTTAAAGGCGAAACCCTTGGCGAGCGGGCTGGCGACGAACCAGTCGCAGCACATGGCAAAAATGTAGGCAACGGGGAAGCCGAGCCACGCAGCGGCAACGACCTCGCCGTTGATGGCCCCGTGCTGCAGGGCAACGTTGTAGATGCTCATCCAGAGCACCATGCAAAAGCACATGATAAAGGTGAACAGCAGGCTCTCTCGTTTGTTAATAGGCATAAAGGGCAGATTCCTCTCTGTGTTGTACCGCGGCGCCAC
The DNA here is from genome assembly GCA_902494585.1 of uncultured Collinsella sp. Lineage (GTDB taxonomy): Bacteria > Actinomycetota > Coriobacteriia > Coriobacteriales > Coriobacteriaceae > Collinsella. Next base: position 23,858 of record CABUUD010000008.1, read on the forward strand.
GCAACAAAAACGGGCGGGCAAGATGGAGCTGTTGGAACTTCATCTCGCCCGCCCGTGTTACGCGCGTCTGCGACTACTTATGTGGTGGAACTACCCTAACACGAACGGCGCGCGCTTCGTAAGCGTTGAGTTTGTGGAGATGCAGGACACCAAAACCCCCGACCCCATAAGTTGCGGTGGAATACGGACTGTTTTGACCCTTTAAGCAACAATTCAGTCCCTATTTCACCGCAACTCATTTGGTGCAAAGTAACCTGTCCCCCTTGTACCAATTAGCTGGTATGGCGCCAGCGAGGGTCGGTGAGGGTTCTCGCCACGCCCAAGCCAACGGGCAGAAACGCCACGATGAGCACTGCGCGCACAAACCAGCCGAGCATGTTGACCGTGTCGAAGGTGCACATGTAATACATCGAGCGATAGAGATACAAACCGGGCACCATAATGACAATCGAAGGCACCGTGAGGGCGATGCGCGGGTAGGTGAGCTTGACTTCGGCCAAGCTTGCCAGCAGACCCGATACCAGCGCGCCGATAAACGCTGCTGCCTCGGGAGGCATTCCCGTGCTGAGGCCCAGGAAGGGAATCATCGTCGGCGCATCGACAAGGGTCAGACGCAGGGTATTGGACACGGCGCCGATCAACCCAGCTGCCGCGGCCATCTTTACCGGGCTGTTGAACATCACCGAGAAGCCGAATACGCCAACGAAGCTCATCACCACGCGCAGGAGCGTAAGGGCAAGCGGCGAAAGGCCCAGTGGGGCAAAGTCGTCCGGCGCCAGGCCAACACACTCGGCAACCATCCAACCTACGAGCGTCGCCATCACAATAATCGATACGGCATATGAAAGGCGCTCGATACCGCTTCGCATGTCGAGCTTGGCGATGTCGAGGCCTGCCGTAATGAGCGGAAAGCCGGGAATCACAAAGAGCATGGCGCCGATATAGCCTTCTTGGTGCGACATTGCCCCCGGTATGACCTGGCCAAGGCCGAGCAATGCCAGCAGATACGAAACGCAAGCGAGCGCAACGCCGGTCGTCAGCGCGCTGAACTGACCAAGGCCTTGCTTGAGAATATGTGAGCGGGCAAAGTTGCCGACACCCGCGCCTACGAACGCGCATGCCATCTCAATAGGACCGCCACCAAGTAAAAAGACAAAGGCGCCACAGGCGCAGGCCGCCGCAAGGCCCTGTTGCCAAGGCGCGTAATCAGGTTTTGAACTCTCAACGGTCTTGAGCATCTCGTGGTATTCGTGCACGGTAAACCGGCGCCCATACGTCTCGATTTCCTTTAAGAAGCTCTCCATCATCCAAATGCGATGGGTATTGACTCCCGTTGTGGGCAGGCTGACAACCTCGTTAAAGCAGTGGCCATCTTCGATGCAGGTGCACTCAAACGACAGAAGACTTAAGTCAACGTGGATGGTGACACCGAGTACGGCGGCAACACGATTCATGGTATCGCGCACGCGCCAGGCACCCGTTCCGCTTGCCAGCATAAGCATGCCGGTGCGGCAGATGATGGATGATTTATCGGTGAGCGGCGCATCGACGGCAAGCTCATCGCCTGCCGTCACGATCTGGTGCCAGTCAGTTTTCATATGGAGCGCGCCGGCACGAACGCCGTAGTGCATGGGGGCTCTCGAAAGCAGCGAGTCAAGGCGCGAAGGCTGTGGGGGCTCCGTTGATTCGTCCTCAACCTCATCAGTCTCTTCATCGACCAGATCAAAGGAATCAAGCGGCGCTGGCTCGCGACGGTCGATCAGCTCCTCGTCCTCATCATCAAAGTAATTGAACTGATCGAGCATGTCCTCTTCGATTGAACGCTCGCTCGCGTCGTCCATATAGACGCTCCCTTCCTACCGACTAACCCCCATCCTAGGCAGCAACGGCTAAAGGAAACATAAAAGAGACGACTGTCATGCGAGCCATGTGCTCGACAGCCGTTGGGCAGTCGTTTAAGAACGTCCCCAATGACTACATCGATGTTCTAAGTGTCAACCAAGTCAACGCCGCAGGTAGAGGACGGACAGCGAGCGACGTCCAGGGCGAACAAGTTGGCATGAAAAAGGCAAGGCATAGACCTTCTGGTCATGCCTTGCCTTTTGAATGACAAATTGTCGCCCTGGGCGGCGCGCAGCGTCAACTGGTTACGCGGGTTGATAAACCCGCGTAACCACCTAGGTCGCGCCCTTGAAGTTGAACGTCAGATTGTCCAAATGCGGCCCGCGCAGCGTCGAGCCGTTACGCGGTTCGTAGAACCGCGTAACAAGTTAGTACATCTTTGCGCCGGCGGGGATGGAGGCGTCGAGCTGGATCAGGTTGAGGCGCTCCTCGCCCTCCTCCTCGTGGACAGCGCTGATCAGCATGCCGCAGCTGGGAATACCCATCATCTTGCGCGGAGGCAGGTTGGTGATGGCGAGCAAGGTCTTGCCAACCAGGTCCTCGGGCTCGTAATAAGCGTGAATACCGGAGAGGATGGTGCGGTCGGTGCCGGTGCCGTCGTCGAGCGTAAAGTTCAGCAGCTTCTTGGACTTCTTGACGGCCTCGCATGCCTTGACCTTCACAGCGCGGAAGTCGCTCTTGGAGAAGGTATCAAAGTCGACGAACTCCTCAAACAGCGGCTCAACGGCGATCTTGGAGTAATCGAGCGTGGGCTTAAGCGACTTAACGAATGGGCTCGCGGCGTTGCCGGCCTCGGCAGCCTTGGCGGCAGCGGCACCGGACTGGAAACCCTTCTCGGGCTTCATGTGCGGGAACAGCAGCACGTCGCGGATAGAAGCCTGGTTGGTGAGCAGCATGACCACGCGGTCGATACCAATGCCAATGCCGCCCGCGGGAGGCATACCGTACTCGAGGGCGCGCACGTAGTCCTCGTCGTACTCCATGGCCTCGTCGTCACCGCCGGCCTTCTCGGCCATCTGGGCGGCAAAGCGCTCGGCCTGGTCGACCGGGTCGTTGAGCTCGGAGAACGCGTTGGCGTACTCGTGACCGGCAATAACCAGCTCAAAGCGGTGCGTCAGGCGCGGGTCGTCCTCAAAACGCTTGGCAAGCGGGCTGACCTCGATGGGGTAATCGCACACGAACGTCGGGTTGACGATGGTGTCCTCGCCCAGCTCATCGTAAATCTCGGCGATGATCTTGCCAGCAGTCCACTCGGGCTTGATCTCCAGGCCCTTCTCGCGCGCGGCGGCAGCAAGCTCCTCGACTGGCGTGTCAATGGTGACCTGCTTGCCGAGCACGTCGGAGACGATGTCGGTCATGGGACGGCTGGCCCACTCACCAGAAAGGTCGATGGTCTGGCCCTGGTACTCGATGACCTCGGGGTTGCCGATGGCCTTGTTGGCAGCCTTGATGACACCCTGGGCGAGTGCCTTCATGCCCTCGAGGTCGGAGAAGGCACGGTAGGCCTCCATCGTGGTGAACTCGGGGTTGTGGGTAAGGTCCATGCCCTCGTTACGGAAGATGCGGCCGATCTCGAACACGCGCTCAAAACCACCGACAATGCAGCGCTTGAGGTGCAGCTCGGTGGCAATACGCAGGTAGCACTCCTGATCGAGCGCGTTGAAGTGGGTAATGAACGGCTTGGCAGTAGCGCCGCCCTGGATGGTCTGCAGGATGGGGGTCTCGACCTCCATGTAGCCGTCGGACTCCATAAAGCGACGGAAGGTGGAGAGAATCTGCGAACGCTTACGGAAGGTCTCGCGAACGTCGTCGTTGGCGATCAGGTCGACATAGCGCTGGCGATAGCGGGTCTCCTTGTCGGAAAGACCGTGGAACTTCTCGGGCAGCGGACGAACGGCCTTGGCAAGCAGGGTCGCGCTCTTAGGAGCAACGGAAAGCTGGCCGCGCTGGGTGCGCACGACCACGCCGGTCACGCCCAGGATGTCGCCCAGGTCGAGGGCCTTGAGCGTATTCCAGGCAGCCTCGTCCATGTCGTTGATGCGGCAGAACAGTTGAATCTCGGCAGTCGCATCGCGCACGACGATGAACATGATCTTGCCCTGACCGCGCTTGGCGACCACACGGCCGGCGATCTTCACGACATCCTCGGTGTCCTCGCCATCGGCAAGATCGGCGTACTTAGTCTCGATATCGGCGACGTAGTCCTCAAGCTCAGAGTGCTCGGGATAGGGGTTCTGGCCCGCCTCGAACAGGGCGGCGCGCTTGGCCAGGCGGGTGGCGCGCTCGTCGTTGAGCGTCGATGCCTGATCTGCGGCGTTCTGGTTCTCTGCCATAAGTTAGCTCCTCAAACTAAAACGCTCCCCAGGATTCGGTCCCAGGGAGCGAAAACATACCTTTACGCGGGACCGTGGTCTAGCGTGCGATCTTGGCGATGGTGTAGACGCGAGTCTTGCCGGAAGGCGTAACGACCTCGACGGAATCACCCTCGCCGTGACCGATGATGGCGTGACCGACCGGAGACTCGTTGGAGATCTTGTGCTCGAGCGAGTTGGTCTCGGTGGTACCAACGAGCGTGACTTCCATGACCTCGCCGTTGGGATCAATCAGCGAAACGGTGGAACCGATGGAGACGGTCAGATCACCCGTGGTGGCAGCAACCTGAGCGTTGGCAAGAATGGCCTGGATCTCGGCGATACGAGCAGCATTCTGGGCCTGCTTGTCCTTGGCGGCATCGTACTCGGAGTTCTCCGAAAGGTCGCCGAACGCGCGGGCTTCCTTGATGTCCTCGACGATCTCCTTGGCGTAATCGCCCTCACGCCAGGCGAGCTCCTCGACGAGCTTCTGGCGGCCCTCAGCGGTCAGTACGATCTGGCTTGCGTCCATACGGATATCTCCCCAACTCTGATCAAACAATCAACTGTCAACAAAACGAAAAAGACCGGCTAGCCTGCGGGCAAGCCGGTCAGGTGCTCACCCCAAAGGGATGGGACTACTCTGCGTCCGCGTCGCTGTCCTCTGCCTGCTTCTTCTTGGCAGCAGCGAGCTTGGCCTCGAGCTCAGCGATCTCCTTGTCCTCCTCGGACTGCTCGACCACGACCTCCTCGGCCTGCTTGGTCTCGGCCTTATCGTCGCCCTCCATACCCTCACGGATATTCTTGACGGTAGAGCCGAGGGACTTGCCGAGCTTCGGCAGGTTCTTGGGCCCGAAGATAATCAGGACAACGACGAGAATAATGATGAGCTCAGGAGCCCTCAGTCCAAACATGTAGACCTCCACAATACAGCGAGACAAGCTCGAATGAGTATACCGCGGGTATCGCGGTATCACAACACTAGCTAAAAAAAGGGACCGCAAGAAGCGGTCCCTCCTCATGCTCTGGTCGGGTTGACTGGATTTGAACCAGCGACCCCTGCGTCCCGAACGCAGTGCTCTACCAAACTGAGCCACAACCCGTTAGCTCGACTATAGTAACAAAGATTTCCGTCGTGTGCCAGAGAAATTTTTACTTCTTTGGCGCGTCGATTTGAACCGTGTTGGGAATAAACTCAGTCGCGCAGGCCCACCAGCCATTTTGCTGGGCAGCATCGGCAAGCCTTTCGACCGTGGCAGCGGTGTCGCAAATGGCAAACGAGCAGGCACCCGATCCGCACACATCTACAGCAACGGTTCCGTCCTGTTTACGCAGCCAGTCGAGGACCGTTTGAATCTGCGACTCCATCTGTGCGGAAATGACACCCAGATTGTTATGGATGAGTGCATATGCCGTCTCGGCATCACCAGCACGCAAGGCAGAAGCTATCGCGCCGGGCTTGTCCGCAGGCACCGGGGCCTCGTCAAAACGTCGATAGGCTTCAATTGTCGAAACGCTTGCCTCGCGCGGCTTGACCAGCACGACGGGCGTCGCGGGCAGCGCGGGGTACTCAGTTGCCAGCACGTCTCCCCCACCTACGTAGAACGCAGGGCTCGCGTGCAAAAAGAACGGGACGTCAGCACCAATGCCCCGCGCAATGTCGTCGAGCGCGGGGTCGGTGCGATCAATGCCCCAGAGCTCCGCCAAGGCGACAATGACCGCGGCCGCATCCGTCGAGGGGCCGCCCAAGCCGGCGCACAATGGAATGCGCTTCTCAATCGTCACGCAGATGTTTGCCTCGCGACCATAATGATCGGCCATAGCAGCCGCAGCCCGATACGCCGTATTCTTTTGCATGGGAAAATCTGATGCCGGAACCGTCTGAACGGTCAGCGCCTGCGCCGGCGTGACCGTCACGGTATCGGAAAGACCGACGGCTGCCATCAGGGAATCGACCCTGTGGTAGCCGCGGTCATCGCGCTCGGTATGAACCCCCAGGTAGAGGTTAATCTTTGCCGGCGCGGAAAGAGTCAGGGACCAATCGGTCACCGTTAATGCTCCTCGAGCTGATTGCCGAGCGGGGTAAAGATATGCTCGCCGCTCTCAGGGTCGAACAGCTCGACCTGACCGGTGAGCACATCGATATACTGGTAGGACTGACGCGACTTGCGGCCGCGACGCTCGTCGACCTCGACAATGAAGACGGCCGGGTGGACGCTCTTGATGGTGCCCATGCGCTCGACGACGCGGGTACGGCCCATGTTGGCCTTAACCTTGACGCGATCGCCCACCATATCGGTCAGCTTCTCGTGGATGTCGTCGACGTGATTGACTTCCATCTCTTCCATGAACAGGGCCTCCAGAAGGTGCAATTCAAAAAGGGGATAATACCCCTAAGATAGACAAAACTCTAATACTATAGCACCCCGCTGTTGCCATACGCAAGTAGCTAAATAAGCCCCGTCCCAAATACGTACCAGACGACAATCTCGCATGACCAGTTGTTACGCGGTTTGGTAAAACCGCGTAACCTAAAGGTTGTCGGTGTCCAGGACGATGGTGAATGGACCGTCGTTGACCAAGTCGACTTTCATATCGGCGCCGAAGATGCCATGTGCTACGTGTTCGACATCTTGACGAACAAGCGTCAGGAAGTACTCGTAGAGCTCGTTGGCGACATCGGGGGCGCCGGCATCCGTAAACGATGGGCGGCGACCGTGGCGGCAGTCGGCGAACAGCGTGAACTGCGACACCACGAGCACCTCGCCGTCGACATCGGCAAGCGCCAAGTTGGTCTTGCCGTTCTCGTCCTCGTTAATGCGCAAGCCCCGGAGCTTGCCCCACAGCTTGTCGGCCTCGGCACGCGTATCGCCATGGCCCACACCCAGCAGCACCAGGTAGCCGCGTCCAATGCGGCCCACGCACTCGCCGTCGACCGTCACGCCGGCGTTGAGCACGCGCTGCACCACCGCACGCACGGTCTACTCCTCGCCCGTCAGCTTGGCGGACAGATGCTCGAGCGCGTGGAAACGATGGCTGATGGCGTTCTTCTCGTCAGCCGTCAGCTCGGCCATGGTCTTGCCCGGCGTGTCGACCGGCAGGAACAGCGGGTCGTAGCCAAAGCCGTGATCGCCGCGGCCCTCGTGTGCGATAGTGCCCTCGCAGGCGCCCTCACCATAGGTGACCAAACCGTCCGTGTCGATGAGCGCAACGACGCTCATAAAGCGCGCGGTGCGATCCTCGTCGGCCACGCCTTCCAGGTTAACGAGCAGCTTGGCGTTGTTGGCGGCATCGTCGCCGTGCACGCCCGCATAGCGCGCGCTATACACGCCCGGCTCGCCGTCCAGGGCATCAACGACCAAGCCCGAATCGTCGGCAATGGCCATGAGCCCCGTCTCTTCGACCGCGGCTTGGCCCTTGATGATGGCGTTCTCCAAAAACGTCGTGCCGTTTTCCTCGGGATCCTCAAAATCGCCCAGCTGGCCGAGCGCTACAAAGCGCACCTCGGGCATAACCTTGCCCAAAATGGCCTCGATCTCAGTGAGCTTATGGGCGTTGCCCGTTGCCACGACGATGGTCGCCGCCGGGTCGAGGGTGTCGATGTCGATCTTCTCAAGTGCCATGAGTGGTCTCCTTGTCTCTATAGCAATGCCGCGCCGAGGGCGACGAGGGCCTCTGCCTCTCCCCTCTCAATCAACGGCTGTCTTGTGCCTAGACGTCTCCGCAGATAAAACCTACCAAATTAAACCTGTCCCTTTTTGGTAGGTTAGGCGAGGGCTTGGCGCTGAAGCTCGATGAGCTCGGCGATACCTTTGTCGCCCAGGTCGAGCAGGGCGTTGAGGCGCTTACGGTCGAAGGGCGCCTGCTCGCCGGTGCCCTGGAGCTCGATCATCTCACCGGTGTCGGTGGCGACGAGGTTCATGTCGACCTCGGCATGGCTGTCCTCGGAATAATCCAAGTCGAGCAGAGTGTTGCCGTCGACAACGCCCATGGAGATGGCAGCCACCTGGCCGATAAGCGGGATGCGCTCGATCTTGCCCGCCTCGACCCACATGGCGAGGGCGTCGTGCAGCGCCACCCAGGCGCCGGTGATGCTCGCTGTACGCGTGCCGCCATCGGCCTGAATCACATCGCAGTCGACGGTGACGGTGTACTCGCCGAGCGCCTTCATGTTGACGACGGTACGCAGGCTGCGGCCAATGAGGCGCTCGATCTCCATGGAGCGGCCCTTGCGGTTGGCGTGCTCGCGCTTGCAGCGCTTGCCGGTCGACGCCGGCAGCATGGCGTATTCCGCGGTCACCCAGCCGGCCTTAGCTCCCTTTCGCCAGCCCGGCACGCCCTCCTCGATAGTGGCGGCGCACAGCACGCGCGTGTCACCGAACTCGGCCAGACACGAGCCGTGAGCGTGCTTCATGACGCCACGGGTGAGCTTAACGGGGCGCAACTCGTTGGCGGCGCGACCGTTGGCGCGGTTGACCTGCATGTACTCCATAGAAATTTCCTTTCGGCAAAAGATGTGGCGAAGGCTCTGGCAGCTGCCTTACATCTATTTCAGCTCATCGATATCGATATGTTCGATGCTCTTGAGCGGCTGACCAAAGATAAAGCTGCCCGCCACCGCAAACTCGGCAATGTTATCGGCCGTCGTGGCAAAACGATGCTGCGGCTCGGCGGCGTCGCCCGCCAGCTGCTCGCGGCGTGTGAGGATATCGGTCAGCTCGCGTGTAGTCTCCTCGGCGGAACTTACGACGCGCACCCCAGGCCCCAGCGCATGGCGGATAGGTCCCACCAACAGCGGGAAATGCGTACAGCCGAGCACCACGGTATCGATACCGTGGTCGCGTAGCGGCTCAACCGTGGCACCCACCAGCGCACGCACGGCAGGCGTATCGAAGATGTCCTCGTTCTCAAGCCACTGTTCCTGCAGATGTGCACCCGAGGCGAGCTCGTGTTCGACAACCTCGACAAAGCTCGAGGCAGGACAGCCGTATACATCGACGCCGGCATCTAGATCCTGAATGGCGCGCGTGTAGGCGCCCGAGCGAATGGTGAGGTTGGTAGCGAGCACGCCCACGCGACGCGTACGCGTGCTGTTGATTGCTGCACGGGCACCCGGCGCGATCACGCCGATCACGGGAACGTCGAGCACCTGCTGGGCCAAACGCAAGGCCGCAGCGGTCGCCGTGTTGCAGGCGATGACCATAATCTTGACGTCGTGCTTCGAAAGCCAACGACCCGCCTGCAACGCAAACGAGCGCACCTCATCCTCGGTGCGCGTGCCGTAGGGGCAGCGCTTGGTGTCGCCAAAGTAGTAGACGGACTCGCGCGGCAGCGCCGTCGCGATGGCGCGCGCAACCGTCAGACCGCCCAAACCAGAATCGAACACGCCAATCGGGCGCGTGTCGCCTGCCGAATTCTCGATATCGGACATTACCTCACCAGTCTCTCTCGAAAAGACATGTCCAAGTGCGGCGGCGGCGCGCTACGAACGCGCCGCGACCAGCAGCTCTGCCGTCGCCGCCCAACCGTCGACAATTTTGCCACGCGTAACGAAAGCGTTCTCGCAAGCAGCCAGGAACTCGGGCGCGCCGGCGCTCGTCAGGCCATTCTCGACCAGGCAGAACGTGCCCACGTGATCGGCCATGTAGAAGTCGGACTCGGAATCGCCGAGCGCGAGCGTCTCCTCGCGCTCGATCCCTAGGTGCTCGCAGAAGCGCGCAATGGCGACGCCTTTGTTGAGGCCCGCGGGGTTGATGTTGAATGCGCGACCGTCCTCGACGCGATCGAGCTCGAGCGTCGTCGGCTTGGACAGATGCGTCAGGTGACCGTTGCAGGCCCACACCAGGCCGCAGCCGGCCTCGTCCAGGATGGCCTGAACCTCATCGTCGGGCACATCGCCGCGCATGCCGACGGTGACCTCACGGTACTTGTAGCCGGTCGACATGTCGTTGTGATACTCGATCTTGTGCGGCCAGCGGGCGAGGATCTTCTCGCACACGCCGGTCTGCTCGATCATCTGGTGCGGCGTGAGGCCGCAAGAGGGGTCGTAGGGCATGTCGCCGGTCAGATACTCCCAATCGTTGGCTTTGAGGTCGTACATGACCAGGCCGCCCATCTCGCCGATGTAGGAGTTGAGACCGAGCACGCGCGCGTCCTCGTGGATCATGGTACGGTTGCGGCCAGAGGTGGGAACCACCTGAATACCAGCGCGAGCGAGCGCCACGACGGCCTCGACGAGTTTGGTCGAGGGGTTGCCGTCGTTGTCGCGCAGCACGCACGAGCCGGGTGCAAGCATCGTGGCATCCAGGTCGGTAAAGACGTACTTGACCTTGGCAAGACGCTCGCGCATCTCGCCCGAAAGCTCGGCAACGGTCGGCAGGATGTTGTGGGACATGGTCACTCCGTTTACATAGAAGGGGCTTGGTCTAGGCGTCGTACGCCGCAAGGATGCGCTTGAGAATCGAACCGTCGCGCTCACAAGGCTCGGGTCCGTTCTTGCGCAGCATACACTCTTCCTCGCCCTTACCGGTCACGATGACCACGGCAGGACGGACAGTTTCGCGCACGGCAGTCTCGATAGCGGCAACGCGATCAGTCACGATTTGCCAGTTATCATTTCCCTGCGCTTGAACGTTGCGCGCGATCTCGGCGCAGATGTCCTCGACATCCTCGGGGCCGGGGTCATCCTCGGTAATCACGATTCGGTCGGCATACTTGCCAGCGGCGATGCCCATCGTGGTGCGTCGATCGACACCCTTACCGCCCGTAGCGCCAAATACAACCGCCAGCTCGCGCTCGGGATAGTTCTCGCGCAAGTCGCGCAGGAGTGTCTCGAGGCTCATGCCGTTATGTGCAAAATCGACGATGCCCAGGATTTTGCCCGATACGGACGGATAGAGCTCCATACGACCGGGAACGAAGACGCCCTCAAAGCCATGGACGATACCCTCTTCGGAAATGCCCAGGGCCTCGGCGCAGGCAATAGCGGCAAGCGCGTTGGACACATTGAACTTAACCGGCGTGGGAATCACAATGTCACGCGTAAAACGGGGCGTGCGCACCGTTGCCACCACGCCGCAGTCGCCATTGCGAATCGCCAGCGCAAGCACGTCGGCACGCTCGTCGGTCAGGGAGAACGTCACCGTACGTTCGCAACGAGATGCCGCCTCGAGCACGCGATCGACCTTATCCATATCGAGATTGACCACGGCAAAACGGCTCTGCGAGAAGATTTTGAGCTTGCTGGCAAAGTAATCCTCGAGCGTCGGATGCTCAATCGGCGAAATGTGATCCTCGCCGATATTGGTAAAGGCGCCGACTTCAAAGTCAATCTTGCCCGTGCGCTCGTATTTGAGGCCCTGACTCGATGCCTCCATAACCAGCCACGGGGCACCCGCCTCCGCAGCATGTGCGATGCGAGACTGCAGCAGGAAGGATTCGGGGGTCGTCAGCTTGGAAGGGCCCGTCTCGATGCCGTCATCGAACTCAATGCCCGTATTAAGAGCGGGTCGATGACAGCCCTTAAGCTTGGCCTCGTTGGCGAGGATGCCGCGCAGATAAAAGCTGCAGGTCGACTTGCCCTTGGTGCCTGTAAAGGCGCAGACCTTCACCTTACCCGACGGGTGCCCATAAAAGGCATCTGCCACCACGGCGAGCGTGCGACGAATATCGCTCACAATCACCGCGGGAAGATCAACATCGTAATCGACCGCGGAAACGTAGGCCACGGCGCCATCGGCGATTGCCGAAAGCAGGTACTCGCGCTTAAACGCACGGCCTTTGCAGACAAACAACGTGCCCGGACGCACCTGGCGCGAGTCATCAGTCGCAAACTCAATGCGCTGGTCGCACGAAGCGCTCGGTCTGGAAACAACAAGGTCATCTTCCTCGAGCAACTCTATATAGCGCATCAGAGTTAGCTTCTCTTGTGTCGGACTCGACATACAAAGACCTCTCTCGCTAAATTCAACCTTAAAGGGCAGAAGGCGTCCCGCGGCAGAAACGATGAAACATTCTGTATTATCAACCATCCTAATATGCCACCTGACCTTGCGCGCATCACAGCCTTCTAAAAAATTGCATGGACTGTGCCGTGGTCTAATAAATGGCAACAGTGTTCACCCCGTGTAAAACCAAGGAAATCTGGGTGCTGTTCTTTAACATAGCGTTCGCAACCACGTCCCGCCGCTTCGCCTGAAGATCGGGACGTGGTTTTTTCGGTTCGCTCGGCGCTTATGCCCTATCACGAAACAAAAGATTGGCATGATAGTAAAGATTATTTGACATCAGCTGCCGCAATCCTTGCGGCAGTACACCTGAGCCGTCAGCAGAAAGGATCTTGCATGTGCGGTTTTGTCGGTTTTACCGGTACAGATGAACAGAGTGAGCTGGTTCTCACGGCCATGATGAATCGCATCATCCACCGTGGTCCCGATATGGGCGGCCAGCATATCGTCGACAACGTTGCCCTTGGTTTTCGTCGTCTTTCGATTCTCGATCTTTCCGAAGCTGGAGCCCAGCCCATGTCGAGCGACGACGGCAAGGTCACGATTGTCTTCAACGGAGAGATCTACAACTTCCAGGAGCTTCGCGCCGAGCTGGAGGCGGCCGGCTACGCCTTCCACTGCAACGCTGATACCGAAGTCCTGGTACACGGTTACGAGGAGTGGGGCGAGGACCTGGTCAACCGTCTGCGCGGCATGTACGCGTTCGTGATTCACGACCAGAACAAGAACAAACTCTTTGGTGCTCGTGACATCTTTGGTATCAAGCCGTTCTATTACTACCAGGCATCCGATGGCTCGCTGCTGTTTGGCTCCGAGATCAAGAGCTTCCTGGACCATCCCAAGTTTGAGAAGGCTGTCAACCACGACGCGCTGCGCCCCTACCTGACGCTGCAATTCCCCGCCACGGAGGAGACCTTCTTTAAGGGCGTGTTCAAGCTTGCCCCGGCGCATTGCTTTACGTATGACCTGACGACCAACACCATGGACATCAAGCGTTACTGGAGCTGTGACTTCACCGACGACAACTCCAAGACCTTCGAGGAGTACGTGGACGAATGCGACAAGGTCGTGCACGAAAGCGTCGCTGCGCACCGAATCGCCGATGTTAAGGTGGGCTCGTTCCTTTCTGGCGGTGTGGACTCCAGCTACATTGCCGCCTGTCTCATGCCCGACACCACGTATTCTGTCGGCTTCGATTACAAGAACTTCAACGAGACCAACTACGCCGCCGAGCTTTCCGACAAGCTGGGCATCAAGAACGTGCGCAAGATGATTACCGCCGACGAGTTCTTTGATGCACTGCCCGATATCCAGTACCACATGGACGAGCCGCAATCGAACCTGTCCAGCGTGCCGCTGTACTATCTGGCGCAGATGGCTTCCAAGGAGGTCACCGTCGTCCTTTCGGGCGAGGGTGCCGACGAGCTGTTTGCCGGCTATGAGTGGTACGAGGACACCCCCGAGATGCGCACTTTTAAGAAGCGCGTGCCGCTCGGCGTACGTCGCGCCCTGGGCTCACTCGTTCAGCATCTCCCCTACTTTAAGGGCCACAACTTCCTGACGAAATGCGCCGAGGTTCCCGAGCGCTGGTATGTGGGTCAGGCCAAGGTGTTCGATCCCTCCGAGGTCGACGAGGTGCTCAAGCCCGCTTATGACACCGGCAAGAACGCCGCCGAGATGTGCGCCGAGTACTACAAGCAGGTTCCCAACTGCTGCGAGCTTTCCAAGAAACAGTATCTGGATATGAACATGTGGCTACCGGGCGACATTCTGCTCAAGGCCGACAAGATGTGCATGGCGCATTCTCTTGAGCTTCGCGTCCCGTTCCTGGACAAGAAGGTCATGGAGTTTGCCGAGCACATTCCCGCCAACTACCGTGTTAACGAAGAAGGCTGCAAGCTCGTTCTGCGTCACGCTGCCAACCGCACGCTGCCCGACGAGTGGGCAACGCGCAAGAAGGTGGGCTTCCCCGTACCGGTCAAGTTCTGGCTGCGCGAGCAAAAGTACTACGACTACGTAAAGGAATACTTCACCGCACCGTGGGCCGCCGATTTCTTTGACACCGATGCGCTCATGAAACTGCTCGACGATCACTTTAAGGGCCGCGCGCTCAACCAGCGCAAGATCTATACCACGCTGACGTTCCTCATTTGGTACAAGCGCTTCTTTATCGACGAGAACAAGAGCACCGAAGTCGCCGCTTAGATTTCGTTATGAATTAGCGGTGAACCACGCAGGGTTTCCGCTATACTCAGTCCCTGCGGGCGATTGGCGCAACGGTTAGCGCAGGTGCTTTACACGCACAAGGCTGGGGGTTCGAATCCCTCATCGCCCACCATTGAATTGTTAGGCCTCCAGTGATGGAGGCCTTTCTTTTTTGTGCCTGGTACATGGGATTCGAACCCGACAGGGTGCGGAGCTGAGGAAACGCGAAGCGTTTTCCAGCGCAGCACGCGAGGATCGGAGC
>CABUUD010000009.1 GCA_902494585.1 uncultured Collinsella sp.
GGCTTCTCCCAAACCGGCGCCCAAGCCGCGCGACCCCTACATCCGTGCCGAGAACGAGGACGATGACGGCTACGATCCCTACAGCGATCGCCGCCCCGAGCGCGAGCCGATGTTCGAAGCCGACCCCTGGCGCTAAGTGCCACCCAAAAGGCCACCAATAAGTTGCGGTGAAATAGGGACTGTTTTGCGGTTTGACCAGCAAAAACAGCCCTATTTCACCGCAACTGCGTTAGGGATTTTTCTACAGGGGGAGGGTAGTCAAAAAAGCCCCGTCCCAAATTGACTGCTCGGGGAGTCGCATTCGAGCTCGGTTGTCCTCTTAGCCACTCGATATCCTTCGGAGCAATAACGGTGATAAAACTTGCTTAAGTGTTAATCAAGCTACACACAATCTTGCTCTCTAATTAATCAAGAATCGGTATAATTTTGATTAGCTAGAGAGCAAGATTGGAGAATCATGGCATTCAACGACTTGATCGCCCAGAAAATAAAGGACTTTGAACAGCAGGGGGTTCCGCAGGTCTTTGAGCGAGACCTTGATCTAGGAAACCCACAGGAGCCAAAGCGCGACAACATCGTAAATGTGATTGTGGGGGCCCGCCGTTGTGGAAAGACGTATCGCCTGTATCAGGAGATGCGGCGGCTTCAGAGCCGGGGCGTCGAGCTTGACCGGATGCTTTACTTCAATTTTGAGGATGAGCGCTTGCGCCCGTATGAGCCATCGCTGCTGGCGGACGTGCTCGACACGTTCTATGCGCTGTATCCTGTTGCTCGAACTGAGGGCGCTTACATTTTCTTTGACGAGATCCAGGAAATTCCCGAATGGGGTGCGTTTCTGCGGCGTGTAGTCGATACGGAGAAAGCGACCGTCTATGTGACGGGATCTTCTTCTAAGATGCTGTCCTCAGAACTTAAGAGCGAGTTCAGGGGTCGTTCTCTTGTGCGAGAGCTTTTTCCGTTGAGTTTTTCGGAATACGTTCGATATAAGACGGGGAGCGTTCTCGAGCCAGATGCGACCTTTTCCCCGAGCGATGCAGCGCTGCTTCGACATCATCTGATCGGGTATCTTGAACAAGGGGGATTCATCGCGACACTTGAGCAGACGCCCACAGACGCGATTCAGCTGCTACAGGAATATGCTTCGCGAACGGTCGCTATGGACGTCGTTGAGCGTTACGACGTCAAGAACCCTCGCCTGGCATCGCTGTTCTTGACGCGGTGTATGGCATCTTCGGGACGAGAGCTGTCAGTGAACAAAGTGTACAACGAGTTCAAGAGCAGACAGATACCCGTCAGTCGTAATTCGCTCAGCGATTTACTTGAGTATTATGAGGACGCCTACCTGTTATTTTCTGTGCCGGAGTTCACGCGTTCACTGGCAAATAACATGCGGTCTGCGTCTAAGGTCTACGCTGTCGACCCTGCGATGTTTGGAGCATTCTCTCCCGCATCAGCATTGGACCAGGGCCAGAGGCTCGAGACCGCAGTGTTCAATGCGCTAAGAAGAAAGACTCCCGCGGTGAGGACCGGCTCGGTCTGCCGCCTGCTGATCAAAGAGAAGAGCAAAAGCCATGAGGTGGACTTTGTGGCTGGGGACGCGCTTCTCATGCGGGCTTATAGCCTGATTCAGGTGAGTGCGGATATGGCACGTGAGAAAACGCGCGAGCGCGAAATTGCCGCGCTTGATGCCTCGATGGCCCAGTTCGATCTTGGCGAGTCGGCAATCGTTACCATGGATGAGCAGACCGATATTTCATGCGAGCACGGTGTGGTCCACGTTGTGCCCGCATGGAAGTGGCTCCTTGCCTAATCATCTATGGACCTGTGGGGTCAGGACCTCCTGGCTCCCTCATCACGGTTGGGGAGCACCTTGCTGCGCCAGGCTAGTCCTGGGCTTTGATACTCGGCATCAGAATCTGGGCGAGGTAGTCGGTCTCGAGTTTGGCGGCGGCGTCGGCCTTGCCGTCTTTGCCGACCAGCACGTTCTTGATCTGGCTATAGGTATAGCGGTTGCCGGTCGTAAGCTCGACAAGCTCAATGGCCGTGTCCATGGGGTAGGTTGACACGGGGTTCTGCGTCTGTCCGTTGATGGTCTGGGGCACCACGTACGGATAGACGGGGCCGCTGGCGTAGACGGTATAACCGTTGCCTAGATTGGCCGCGCCCAAAACCGTATCGCCTTCATCGGGCGTAAAGCTCTCGCCCTCGCGCACCGCGACGAGCGTCACGAGCGGCGTATTGGCGTCGTCGCCCAGATAGATGCATAGCGTGCTTCCGTTTTGCCAAGTTGCGACCTTGCCGTACCACTCGACGGGAATATCGAGCTGGTAGAGGTCGGTTGCCTTGTGGCGAGCGTCAGCATCACGGGACGCCTGTGCCTTTTGCGCGCTCACGGCATTGACGGCGGCGTCGCGCCGCGCGGTTGCTGCCTGCTGGAGCACTTTGGCAGCCGCGGCGGAGCTCGCACCGCCCTCCTCGGCATACTTGGCGGCGGCATCGATCTGGTCGTCAGTCACCGTGTCGGCCGAAGGCACCTTGAGCTTAAAGGTGGCCTGGGCACTTAAATCCTGTCCATCGCTCTTAACGGTGACCTGCGTCTTGGTGGTCGGGACGGTATAGATGGTGCCGTCGGCCGCGATGGGGGAGGCAGCGATGGAGAGCGTGTAATCGCCGGGCAGCAGTTTGATGCCGCGGCCGTGCTCGTCAACATAGAGTGTTTCGCTCACGGAGGATCCGTCAGAATCCTGGCCACTCACTTGTACGGGAATCTTGGAGCCGGCGGAACAGTCGAGCCCCGCGGCATGTATGCCAATCTGCACCGACATCATCGTGTGGGCATTGGCGGCGGTGATGGCAGCCTGCTCTTGCCGGTATCCGTTCCAGGCTGCGTAGCCTGCGCCGCCGGCGACGAGCGCGACGGCCACAACGCCGGCAACCATCAGGTTGCGGCGCTTGGGCGACATCTTACGATGGCGAACCTCGGCTTCGCGTGCCGAAGGAACGGACGGTAGGGGAATATCGCCCATGGCGATGGTCTCGTCCACGGCAGGCGCAGAGCCTAAGCCAGGGAGCTCGCGGGTCAGCGAATCTTCGGCCGGCAAGTTGTCGAGCAAGATGGTTTCCTCGCTCGTGTCGGATTCAGGCTGGTCGTCGGCCTCGCATTCGGATTCCTCGTGCTCCGCCTCGTCTTCGGTGGGCGCGGCGCCATCGTCTTTTGCATCCTGATCATCGGGCTGCGCCTCGATTTCCGGCTCAACCTGCACATCAACGCTCGGATCGTCAAACGCAATCTCGGCCAGCGCGATCTGGTCTAGGCTCTCCAGGGCCTCGGCGCATGCTTCTGCATCTTGGACCGCATCTTCTTGGCCCATCGTCTCATCTTTCATATATCCCCCAAGCTCAATATCGGGACAACACTGTACCCAAAAACGGGACCCCATAGAGCCGCCGCATGATTTGAAATCCGATTTTATATATGCGCATGTTTTTGAATAGATGAATAGAGACGCAACGACAAAAGCCCCCGGAAAGCGAGTGAAACGCTTTCCGGGGGCTCTGCGAGACATTGGATTGAAAATCTGGCAGGCGGGCCTATGCCCAGGTGCCAACAGCGACCAACATGTTACTCGGCGTGTGCGTAATCCACCTTGGCGCGGCGAGCGGTAGCCTTCTCCCAATCGCTGGTGCCCTCAAAGACATCCTGCTTGTAGGGATTGCGGCCGAGCTTTTTGGCGCGGTAGGCGATGTAGATGATCGCGGCGACGTTGGCGATCAGTGCGGCGATCGAGACCGCGGTAGCGGCGCCGGGGTCGAGCGTGGAGTGGGTCACAAAGACGGACTCCTCCTGGAAGTACGGGAACACCTGGGCAAACATGCACCAAATGGCCAGCGTAAAGGCGCGGTTCTGGATCCAGCCGCCCTTGTTCCAGATAAAGGCGGCGACGGTGGGCGCCAACAGCAGCGCAAAGCCGCAGAACCAGGAATGGGTGGGCAGACAGTTGTAGGTGTAGCAGAAGTTCCAGATGTCGTAGGCGATGATGTAGACCCAGGTCATGTCGGGCCACAGCATGTCGGTTTGATCCTCGGAGGCGTAGACGCTCCACCAACCGGTCATGCAGAAGATGTTGATGATACCGGCGATGCCGTTGAACACGTTGTTCCAGCCGGCCAGCTGCGTAGCACCTTCGGAGGTGACCCAGGTGGACTCGCCCAGGACAAAGAAGTGGTAGGCGCTCTCGAAGTCGGACACGACGGCAATCATGATGTTGATGGCGACGATCACAAACGGCCACGCACGGAACCAATGCGCCTTGCCGATCTTTCCCCACTGGTACTTAATGGCAATGAAGCCCCAGCAACCGGCCAGCGCAGCGTATACCTTGGCGTAGTGGAACCAGCTGTTCTGGTACACATGGGTGGGGTTGGTGAGCGCCCACTCGGCACCCTGCGAAACGCCGATGGCGATGGCGACGCAGTAGATGGTCATGGCCAGCGGAGCCACGCCAAAGATGATTGCCGCGCCCAGCTTAGTGCGGCGGCCGACCTCGTTGAGCACGATCAGGCCAATAAAGACCATGGCCCAGCCGGCCCAGTGGATAAGGGTATCGCTACCCCAAACATCGAACAGCATGCTGCTCTCCTTTCACACGCCCGCGGCCCCTCTTCTGATCGCGGGCAGTTTGGCCAAATGTCGTCAGTTCTGGGGCTTGCGCTCCGGATACTTGGCGGTATAGCCCTCGATGTGGAGTGTCGAGGCGATGATTTCCTTGACCGTTTCGTCGGGCACATCGGGGTGCGTGCGGATATACATCAAAAGACCCATGATGAGGGTGTAGAACGTCTCGTAGACATGGTCGATGCGTAGCTCATGATGGGCGACAAAATCCACTACGGTGGTGTCGCAGATATACTGCGCCACGCGCTGGACCACGTTGTGCAAAAAGCCGCCGTAGAGCGCGCCGCTGCTCGAGGTAAGCGTGCTCGGCAGCTCGTGGCCGCTGGCGACCAGGCGCTTAAAGAGCGGGGCGACGGTGTCGAGCGCGCCCTCGATATCACCGACGGTGCGGTCGGCGTTCCACCGCTCGAGTTCGGAGATAAAGTCGTCGATCGCCTCGTCCATAACAGCGGTGACGGCGGCGTCCATGTCGGCGAAGTAGTGGTAGAACAATGAACGCGTGCAGCCGGCTCGCTTGGTCACGGCCGATACCGATAGGTGGGACACGCCCAGCTCGGAGCTTACGGTGCGCACGGCATCGAGGATCTCGCGACGGCGTTCGTCGCCCGTCAGGCGCTTTGCCGCGCTATCGGATGCGGGGACGGCATCGACCACAGAGGTACCTGCTGTGTTATTGCCCATGTTTTGCCGCCTTTCATCCTCTTTTGCCTGACCGTTCGCCTAACAGTCTTGAATATTGTTGACGGTTCGTCAATACTATTTTTGACACAATGTCAACAATGGCGGGTGAACGGCATGGGGGCATGTCCGGCCTGCAAAAAAAGAGGGGCGCTGCGGTCCCGCCGGGCTGCGGCAAGAGAAGGGACAACCATGATTCTCAACGGACCGGGGATTAGTTACACCGAGCCCGACATCGGTTCGGAGTTCGTGCCGCCGCTGCCGGAGCATCCGCGCGAGGCCATCGTCAAGCTGTGCGAGCACTGCACCAACCGTCTGCTGCATCGCGACGAGCTGCTGGGCTACGAGTACTGGTCGTTTGCCGAGGCCGCAACCGACGAGCAGGCCGAAGTGCTCTGCAAGATGAAGATGCGCCGTCCCTATACGCTGCCCGAGATGGTCAAGCTCACCGGCATGCCCGAAGCCGATATCGAGAAGATGCTCGACGACATGAGCTACACGGGTCTGCTCGAGTACAACTGGGAAAACCCCGAGCGCGCCAAGCAATGGGTGTTGCCCATGCTGGTGCCGGGTTCTGCCGAGTTCCTCAACATGCGCGTGAGCCAGCTCGAGGAGCACCCGGTCTATGCCAAGTTCTTTGAGCAGGCGTCCAAGGGACCGCTGTCCAAGGCCACGCCGATGGTGCCGCCCGGAGGCGCCGGCATCGGCATGCACGTCATTCCGGTCGAGAAGGCCATCGACGCCGCGAGCACCTCGGTGCCGATCGAGCATATCGAGCATTGGCTCGACAAATACGATGGCAAATATGCCGCCAGCACCTGCAGCTGCCGCGCGAGCCGTCGCGTGATGGGTGAGGGCTGCGCCGACGACCCGGCCGATTGGTGCATCGCCGTGGGCGATATGGCCGACTACGTGGTTGAGACCGATCGTGGCCATTACGTGACCCGCGACGAGGTTTACGACATCTTGCGCCAGGCCGAGGACAACGGCTTTGTGCACCAGATCACTAATATCGACGGCGAGAACAAGATCTTCGCCATCTGCAACTGCAACGTCAACGTGTGCTACGCCCTGCGCACCTCGCAGCTGTTCAACACGCCCAACCTGTCGCGCTCGGCCTATGTCGCTAAGGTCGAGAAGGACAAGTGCGTGGCCTGCGGTCGCTGCGTCGAGGTGTGTCCGGCCGGCGCCGCCAAACTGGGCCAGAAGCTCTGCAGCAAAAAGGCCGGCGGACAGGTGCCCGAGTATCCGCGCCAGGAGCTGCCCGATGCCACCAAGTGGGACCACACCAAGTGGTCGCCCAACTACCGCAACGACAACCGCATCGAGACGCATGAGTCCGGCACCGCTCCCTGCAAGACGGCCTGCCCCGCGCACGTTGCCGTTCAGGGCTATTTGAATCTCGCGGCTCAGGGTCGCTATGACGAGGCGCTGGCACTCATTAAGCGCGAGAACCCGCTGCCCGCTATCTGCGGCCGTGTGTGCAACCGCCGCTGCGAGGACGCCTGCACCCGCGGCCGTGTGGACGCCGCCGTGGCCATCGACGAGGTCAAGAAGTTCATCGCCCAGCGCGATCTGGATGCCGCGACCCGCTACGTCCCGCCCGTGGTGACGCCGACGCGCGCTGGCGGCTTTGATCAGAAGATCGCCATCATCGGTGCCGGTCCGGCCGGCCTGTCCTGCGCTTTCTATCTGGCCGAGAAGGGCTACAAGCCCGTCGTCTTCGAGAAAAACGAGCGCCCGGGCGGCATGCTCACCTACGGCATTCCCAGCTTTAAGCTGCAGAAGGACGTCATTGAGGCCGAGGTCGAGATCATTCGCCTGATGGGTGCCGAGTTCCGCTATGGCGTGGAGGTCGGTCGTGATGTGACGCTCGACGAGCTGCGCGCGCAGGGCTTTAAGGCCTTTTACGTGGCCATCGGCTGCCAGGGCGGCCGCCTTGCCGGTATTCCGGGCGAGGATGCCGTGGACGTGACCGTGGCCGTCGACTTCCTTCGCGAGGTTAACAGCGGCAAGATCGATACCCTGTCCGGCCGCACCATTGTGGTGGGCGGCGGCAACGTGGCCATCGACGTTGCCCGCAACGCCTGCCGTCTGGGCTCTGGGCACGTTGAGATGTTCTGCCTGGAGAGCGAGGTCCAGATGCCCGCCAGCGAGGAAGAACGTCGCGAGGCCGTTGAGGACGGCGCTCACATCAGCTGCGGCTGGGGCCCCAAGGAGATTCACCTGGACGAGGCCGGTCGTGTGTGCGGTATCACCTTCAAGCGCTGCACGCGTGTCTTTGACGACGAGGGCCGTTTTGCGCCCGAGTACGACGAGAACGATCTGCGCCGTGTCGATGCCGACCGTGTCGTCATGTCGATTGGCCAGTCCATTGTGTGGGGCGACCTGCTGGCTGGCTCCAAGGTGGAGCTCGGCCGCGGCCAGGGCGCCCTTGCCGATCCCCAGACTTACCAGACCGCCGAACCCGACATCTTTGTGGGTGGTGACGTCTACACTGGCCCCAGCTTTGCCATCGACGCTATCGCCGCCGGCCACGAGGCCGCGGTGTCCATCCATCGCTTTGTGCAGCCGGGCTCCACGCTCACCATCGGCCGCAATCAGCGCCGCTACACCGCGCTCGACCGCGACGACGTTGTGCTCGAGAGCTACGACAACGCGAGCCGCGAGGTTGCCCACGTGGACCGCGAGCGCGAGAAGGCTGCGCCGTTTAGCGAGTACGTCGAGACCTTTACCGAAGAGCAGGTGCGCGCCGAGACCGCCCGTTGCCTGGGTTGCGGTGCCTCGATCGTCGACCCCAACAAGTGCATCGGCTGCGGCCTGTGCACCACCAAGTGCGCGTTCGACGCCATCCATCTGGATCGCGACCGCCCCGAGTGCTCCACGATGGTCAAATACGAGCAAAAGCTCCCAAGCCTCGGCAAGTACGCTCTAAAGCGTGCCATCAAGATTAAATTTGGTCGTAAATAGGTAGCCATGGCGGGTAAGGGGACGGCGCAGACTAGATCTCGTCGTCCCCTTGCTTTGAGTTTGCATCGAATCAACCTCTGCAGAAAGGGTTTCGCCTTGCATGAATTGGGAATCGTCTATCACATCATTCGCGATGTCGAGAACGTGGCGCGCGCCAATGGCGTGCGTCGCGTTTCGAGCGTCACGCTGCTGCTGGGCGAGGTCTCGGGCGTCGTTCCCGACTTGCTACTCGACGCTTGGCGCTGGGCGGCAGATAAAAAGCCCATCACCGAGGGTGCGGAGCTTATCGTGGAGCCCGTTGAGGCCGTGACACATTGCGAGGCGTGTGGCTGCGACTACGCGACGGTCGAGCACGGCAAGGCCTGTCCCCATTGCGGTAGCGGCGAGACCTATTTGCTGCAGGGCCAAGAGGTAATGATCAAACAGATCGAGACCCCCGAAGAGGATCCGGCAGGCGCTGCCCCCGACGGCCCTTCCGACGCGCCCGATGCCGTCGACGCCGCCAACCCACTCCACATCGTCTAGGATCCCCTATAAGTTGCGGTGAAATAGTTCCTAAATCCAGCCTTCTGGCTCTTAAACAAGAACTATTTCACCGCAACTTTTTTGAGTAGTTTTGTTGAGCATAAGTCGTGCAAATAGTCAAGCCATGTCTGTTTAAACAAAATAGTGACAGTACGAGCACATTCGCACTTGCTTAATATCGATATTAATGAACAGCTTGCTTGTATCTATAAAATACATAGCTTGATGAGCGACGCCTTGTCGTGTAATGAGTCAAAAAGCAGTAACGTAATCAACTTGTAACAAACCTAGACGTTTAAACAAATAATCCAACCTTTTGCGGATTTAGCTATAATTTCACAATCCAAACAGGTATACTCCTTTCATGTCGTGTAGGAAATACGTAGACAAAAAGGAGGTTATGTGATGGTAAGTATTGTTCTTGCTAGCCACGGGGACTTGGCAGCTGGAATCAAGCAGACGGGCTCGATGGTCTTTGGCGATCAGCCGTCTGTTGCCGTGGTCTCGCTCGAGCCGAGCATGGGCCCCGACGACTTCCGTGCCAAGGTCGAGGAAGCAGTCGCTTCCTTCGAGGACCAGGAGCAGGTGCTCTTCCTCGTTGATCTGTGGGGCGGCACGCCGTTCAACCAGATCAGCGGGCTCATCGAGGGCCACGATTCCTGGGCTATCGTCACCGGTGTCAACCTGCCTATGCTCATCGAGGCATATTCGCAGCGCTTTGACGCAAAGAACACTGCACATGCGATCGCAAAACATCTCGTGACTGAGGCTAAGGCTGGCGTGCGCGTCAAGCCCGAGTCTCTGGAGCCCGAGGAGAAGAAGCCGGCTACGGCCGCCGCTGCTCCTGCAGGCGCCATCCCTCCGGGAACGGTCATCGGCGACGGGCACATCAAGATCGCCCACGTCCGTATCGACACCCGTCTGCTGCATGGTCAGGTGGCCACCACGTGGACCAAGCAGATTAACCCCAACCGCATCATCGTGGTTTCCGACGGCGTTGCTCACGACGAGCTTCGCAAAACGATGATCGAGCAGGCTGCCCCTCCGGGAGTCCATGCCAACGTCGTGCCCATCAAGAAGATGGCCGAGGTCGTCAAGGACACGCGTTTTGGTGACACCAAGGCCATGCTGCTCTTCGAGAACCCGCAGGATCTGCTCAAGGCCATCGAGGCCGGCGTCGACATCAAGGAAGTCAACATCGGTTCCATGGCTCACTCCAAGGGCAAGGTCGTCGTCACCAACGCCGTCGCTATGGGCGATGACGACGTTAAGACCCTCGAGGCCCTCAAGGCCAAGGGCGTCAAGTTCGAGGTCCGCAAGGTTCCTTCGGATGCTTCCGAGGATCTCGACGCCATGTTGAAGAAAGCTAAGGCCGAACTGGCCGCTCAAGCATAGTAAAGGAGGGTCCGATACATGTCTGCAATCACTATTCTGCTTGTTGCGATTGTCGCGTTGCTTGCCGGTATGGAAGGCATTCTGGATGAGTTCCAGTTCCATCAGCCGCTCGTGGCATGCACGCTTATCGGTCTCGTAACCGGTCACCTTCAGGAGGGCATCCTCCTGGGCGGTTCGCTCCAGATGATGGCCCTTGGCTGGGCTAACGTCGGCGCCGCCGTCGCGCCTGACGCCGCTCTGGCCTCGGTCGCTTCTTCGATCATCATGGTGCTCGCCCTCAACGGCGGCGCCACTGATTCGGCCAAGGCCGTTACCGCGGCCATCGCCGTCGCCGTCCCGCTGTCGGTCGCTGGTCTGTTCCTGACCATGATCTGCCGTACCATTGCTACCGCTATCGCTCACGCCATGGACGGTTGCGCCGAGAAGGGCGACTTCTCCGGCATCGAGCGCTGGCAGTACGCTGCCATCCTCATGCAGGGCCTTCGTATCGCCATCCCGGCAGTACTTCTGTGCATCATCCCGGCCGAGGCCGTTACCAACGCGCTTAACGCTATGCCCGACTGGCTGTCCGGCGGCATGGCTGTCGGCGGCGGCATGGTCGCTTCCGTCGGTTACGCCATGGTCATCAACATGATGGCCACCAAGGAGACCTGGCCGTTCTTCATCCTCGGCTTTGTCCTTGCTGCCATCCCTCAGCTCACGCTGATCGCCCTTGGCCTCATCGGCATCTCCCTTGCCCTCATCTACCTTGGCCTTAAGGATCTGGCCAAGCAGGGTGGCGGCATGGGCGGTGGCTCCGGCGACCCGCTCGGCGACATTCTGAACGATTACGAGTAGGAGGGGAGTGATACATATGGCAGAGAACAAGATTCAGCTCACCAAGGCTGACCGCAAGAAGGTTTGCTTCCGTCATCAGTTCCTTCAGGGCTCGTGGAACTACGAGCGTATGCAGAACGGCGGCTGGTGCTTCGCAATGATCCCTGCGATCAAGAAGCTCTACACCAGCAAGGATGACCAGATTGCCGCTCTTAAGCGCCACCTGGAGTTCTATAACACCCACCCCTATGTTTCCGCCCCCGTCATTGGCGTTACCCTCGCTCTCGAGGAGGAGCGCGCCAACGGTGCCCCGATTGACGACGTCGCCATTCAGGGCGTCAAGGTCGGTATGATGGGCCCGCTCGCCGGTGTCGGCGACCCCGCCTTCTGGTTCACCCTTCGCCCGATTCTGGGTGCTCTGGGCGCTTCCCTGGCCCTGTCCGGCAGCATCGCCGGTCCGCTGCTGTTCTTCTTCGCGTGGAACATCATCCGTTACGCCTTCCTGTGGTACACGCAGGAGTTTGGCTACAAGGTCGGCTCCTCCATCGCCAAGGACCTCTCCGGCGGTCTGATGGGCAAGGTCACCGAGGGTGCTTCCATCCTGGGTATGTTCATCATCGGCGCCCTGGTCGAGCGCTGGGTGTCCATCTCCTTCACCCCGGTCGTCTCCAAGGTCACGCAGTCTGCTGGCGCCTTTATCGACTGGGCTAACCTGCCCTCCGGTTCTGAGGGTGTCAAGGAAGCACTGACGATGTATAACTCCATCGGTGCTAACGCCCTTGATCAGGTGAAGGTCACCACGCTTCAGGCCAACCTCGATCAGCTCATCCCCGGCCTTGCCGCCGTGTGCCTGACCCTGCTGGTCTGCAAGCTCCTCAAGAAGAAGGTCAGCCCGATCGTCATCATCCTGGCTCTCTTCGCCATCGGCATCATCGGTCGCGTCTGCGGCTTCATGTAAGCACGTTTCGGCTTAAGACCGAGAATTGCTAGGCAAGGGCTTTTGAGCCATTGAAACGGACCGCACCCGGTGGGTACACTGGATGCGGTCCGATTGTTTTATTTGGAGGGCGAGGCGCGCATGGCGCAATCTCAGAACAGCACGGTCGATCTGGCAACGCCGGCAACCTGCCTGATGGGGCTTACCAGCCACGGCAACGTGATGGTGGGCAATAAGGCGTTCGAGTATTACAACGAGCGCAATCCCGAGGATTATATTCAAATCCCGTGGGATGAGGTCGACTATATTGCCGCCGAGGTTTTACGCGGCACCAAGAAGATCACGCGTTTTGCCATCTTCACCAAGGACAACGGTCACTTTACGTTTTCGACGCGCGACGACAAAGAGACGCTTCGTGCTGTCCGCAAGTACGTCGACGAGGATAAGCTTGTGCGTTCGCCCGACTTTATCGATGTGACGGCCAAGGGCGCCAAGAGCATCCCCTCCGTTATCAAAAACCTCTTCCACAAAGGTAACTAGCTCCTCATAAGTTGCGGTGAAATAGTTCCTAAATACGGCTTTAGATGCTTCAGACAGGAACTATTCCACCGCAACTTCGAAGTCTAGTCATGCGACGTATTGCGATGCAGTAAATCTGCTACACTAGTACAACATGCCTCCGTAGCTCAGGGGATAGAGCACCGCTCTCCTAAAGCGGGTGTCGACGGTTCGAATCCGCCCGGGGGCACCAGAGAAATATCGAGCCCGGTACCGCTACGGTGCCGGGCTCTTCTGGTCTAAGGGCAGGATTCGAGCCGTCGACACCCGCGTCAGCAATTTCCCCGCGGGGGGGTCGAATCCGCCCGGAGCACCAGAGATTTGTCGAGCCCGGTACCGCTACGGTGCCGGGCTCTTCTGGTTCAATGCCATGTCAAAAACGAAGCGCCCGCTTGCTGGGGGAGCAAGCGGGCGCCTGTGAGCGAATATGTTTGCGGCGAAAGCCGCGATAAGCGGTGGGGTGGCGACTAGTTGGTCGTACCGGAATCGTCGCCCGTGCTCGTGCCCGAGCCCGAGCCCGAACCAGAAAGTGCGACCGTCAGCGTAATCGTGCTGTCGGTGGACTGCTTGCCAGTGGGGGAGACGCCCGTAACGGTGGCATCCTCGTTACCGCTTACGGGATTGCCGTTCTGGTCACAGAAGCCAATGTTATAGAAACCGGCGTTGTTGAGCGCGGTAACGGCGGCGGAGATGCTCTTGCCGTACAGGTTGCCCGGGACGGTGGCCTTGCCGGACTTCTTGGCAATGACGACGGTAATCGTGGCGCCGGGCTTCTGCTTGCCGCTGGGGTTCCAGCTGATCACGGTGCCCTCGGTAACCGAGTCGTTCTCCTGGTAGCTCACGTCGACGCCAAAGCCTGCCATATCGAGGGCGTTGCGCGCCTGGGCCTCGGTCATGTCGGTCAGGTCGGGGACGGACGTGGTATCCGGGCCGCTCGAGACCTTGTACGAGATGGTCGTGCCCTTCGCGACTTCCTTACCGGCTTCGGTGCCCTGCTCAAAGACCTGGCCCTCATCAGCCTCGTTGGCCTCCTCGGAGGCGTTGCCCTTCAGGCCAACGCTTGCCAGTGCGGCTTCTGCTTGGTCCTTGGTCAGGCCGACAAGTTTGGGAACCTCAACCTTTTCGGAGGGCTTGGGGCCCTTGGAGATTACCAGGTTCACCTTGGTGCCCTTGGTCTTCTTGGTGTTGCCGTTGGGTGTCTGCTCGGCGACCTTGCCCTCGTCGACATCGTCGTTGTAGCTTTGGTCGATGGTGCCGACCTCGAGGCCGGCTTCCTTGATCAGCTCGACGGCGGTCTGCTGGTCCTTGCCCAGCACGTCGGGCACGGTGACCTGCTCGCCGCCAAAGAGTCCTGTGGCAAAGGCCACCACGATGCCGATGACGGCAACCGCTGCCACCACGGCGGCGATGATCTTGTTCTTGTTGGATTTGGGCTTTTCGACCTCGTAGGAGCCGGTGGAGCCCGAAACCGAGCTACGGGCGGTATTCTGGCCGCTCACGCCCGAGACGGGACGCACCATGGCGCGCGTCTGATCGGAAAGCTCGCGAGTCTTGGTGGCGCCCAGCTCACCGGGGGCACCGATGATGCGCGTGGGCTCCGAGACGTTGACGGCACGGCCCGACAGGTAGCTATTGAGCACCTGACGAAGCTCGTCGGCGGTCTGGAAGCGGTTTGCCGGGTCCTTCTCCATGCACTTGAGGATGATGCGCTCAAGGTCGGCGTCGACACCGGAGTTGATCTGGCTCGGCGGAATAGGCAACTCGTTGACCTGCTTGAGTGCGACCGAGATGGCGTCGTCACCGTCAAAGGGAACGCGGCCGGTGGCGCATTCATACATCACGACGCCCAGCGAGTAGATATCCGAGGTGGGGCCGAGGTCCTGACCACGGGTCTGCTCGGGGCTGACGTAGTGGGCAGTTCCGAGCACGTTGTTGTCTTGCGTGAGGTGGCTGTTCTTGGCGCGCGCGATGCCAAAGTCCATCACCTTGATGTTGCCGTCGGGCAGCACCATGATGTTCTGCGGCTTAATGTCGCGGTGGATGATCTCGTGCTTGTGGGCGACCGAAAGCGCAGAGCTGATCTGCGAGCCGATCTGGGCGACCTTCTTGGGGTCGAGGGCGCCGTGGCTCTTGATGCCGCTCTTAAGGTCGGTGCCGCGCAGGTACTCCATGACGATGTAATAGGTGTCGCCGTCCTTGCCCCAATCGTAGACGCCCACGATATAGGGGGAGGAGAGACCGGCTGCTGCCTGGGCCTCCTGCTTAAAGCGTGCGGCGAAGGTTGCGTCGCCAGCATACTGCGGCAGCATGATCTTGACGGCTACCGTGCGGTCGAGGACCTGGTCCTGTGCACGGTAGACGGTCGCCATGCCGCCTGTTCCCACCTTATCCTTGAGGAGGTATCTTCCCCCGAGGACCCTCTGTTCCATTCCTGCTCCTAACATAACTATTCGCTCAACGATGTGTGTAGTACCTACGATGTGGCCGCTGGGGCCGTGTGGCGCGTTGCCGCTAACTCTTCGGCCGCGGCGCGCCTCGGGTGTCCGATTCAATCATGGGCATCACGCTCCCTGTGCGGCAAGCGCCGCGGTCAGGACGATACCGGCGATCTTGGCGGCCTTGACGTCATGCTTGTCGAAATCCTCCAAGGCCACCGAGATAGCGACCGTGGGTGAATCGTAAGGTGCAAAGCCAACGAACATCGAGTTGACGTTGGTGCCGCCGGTCTCGGCCGAACCGGTTTTGCCGGCGACCTTGATGCCCGGAATCTGGGCATCGGTACCGGTACCGGACTGGACAACCGCGAGCATAGCCTGCTTGACCTGGTCGGCCGTGGCGGAGCTGACGGCCTGCCCCAGCGAGCGGGACTGCGTGGTCTTGACCACGGTTCCGTCCGGAGCGAGTACCTGGGCTACAAAGTACGGGTCCATGACCACGCCACTGTTAGCGATGGCGGCGGCAATCACGGCGTTTTGCATGACGGTGGTCTGCGGGCCGGGCGTGTGGTCCATGCCGACAGGCTGGCCGGCGCCGGCCCAGGCGGTCTCCCACTCGGTCATGAGCGACGGGTCGGCCATGATGGAGGCCGCGGAGGTCAGGTCCTGGCCGAGCTTTTGGCCGTAGCCAAAGGCGTTGGCAAACTGTACGAGCGTGTTTGCGCCAACTTCGTTTGCCACCTGGCCAAAGACGACGTTGGAGGACACGGCAAAGGCCTGCTGCAGGCTGATGGTGCCGTAGCTCTCGTTGGCATAGTTGGTGACCGGTGCGTTGCCGATGTCCATGGAGCCGGGCGCCTGGTAGGTGCTGGTCAGGCTGGCGGTGCCGGTCTCGAGTGCCGCGGAAAGCGTAACGACCTTAAACGTTGAGCCCGGCGTGTACAGCGCGTCCATGGC
Source organism: uncultured Collinsella sp. (assembly GCA_902494585.1). GTDB lineage: Bacteria > Actinomycetota > Coriobacteriia > Coriobacteriales > Coriobacteriaceae > Collinsella. Next base: position 15,947 of record CABUUD010000009.1, read on the forward strand.
GCGATTGTACATGGAGCCGTCCTCGCCGCCGCCCGTCTGCAGCAGGGCATCGATGTTGGTGTTGTCGTAGGTGGGCGAGCTGGCACATGCGAGCACCGCGCCGGTACGCGGGTCGATGACCACTACAGCGCCCTTAAAGCCCTTGAGTGCCTGCTCGGCAGCCGTCTGGATGCGCGAGTCGATGGTGAGCTTGGCGGTGTTGCCCGGCTGGGTCTGGCCCGCGAGCGACGCGATGGCGTTGTTCCAGCTGGAGTAATCCTTAGAGCCGGTGAGCGTGTCGTTCATGACGCTCTCGATGGCGGTGGTGCCATACTGTTGGCTCACGTAGCCAACCACGTGCGCTGCCAGGTTACCGTTGGGGTAGGAGCGTACGTAGGTGCCGTCCTCCTGTTGCAGCGACTCGGCCAGCGTCACGCCGTCGGACGTGATGATGGAACCGCGCTGGATGTACTTGGAGCGGGCGATGGTGTGGTTGTTGGTCGGCATGTCCTGATAGTCCTTGGCCTTAATGACCTGGACATAGGTGAGGTTGCCGATAAGGATGGCGAACAGCGCCGTAAAGGCGAGCACCGCACGGGTTAGACGGTTGGCGAGCGCCACGCGACCGAGCACACCGGATTCAGGCGTATCGAGCAGGCGACGGCGCATGCGCGAGCCGACGGAATGGCTGCCGCTGCCGTAGGAAGACGAGGTGGCAAAGCGCGAGCCCGTCGGGGCGGCGGCAGATGCGACCTGATCATCGGTGATGGCGGCCATGGTGCCGGTGCCGGTAAGCTCGGCCTCGCGTCCGGTCGCCTCGTCACCGGCACGTAGCAGGAGTGCGACGATGATAAAGCTTGCCAGCAGCGAGGAGCCGCCCTGGCTCATAAAGGGCAGGGTGACGCCGGTCAGCGGGATCAGGCGGGTTACGCCGCCAACGATCAAGAAGGCCTGGAAGCTGATGGCTGCCGTAAGACCGGTGGCGCTAAAGGCGGCAAGGTCGGACTTTGCGCGGGCAGCTGTGGTCAGGCCACGCACGGCAAAGAGCATAAACAGGATGAGCACGGCGCCGCCGCCCAAAAGGCCCATCTCCTCGCCGATAGCCGAGAAGATAAAGTCGGACTCGACGACAGGGATGTTGTTGGCCATGCCGTTGCCGATGCCAACACCGACCAGACCGCCATCGGCAAGCGAGAAGAGCGACTGGACGATCTGGTAGCCCTGACCCTGGGCGTCCTTAAACGGATCGACCCAAACCTGGAAACGCACCTGAACGTGCGACAGGAACTTGTAGGCGCCCACGGCTCCAACGGCTAAGAGCGCAAGGCCGATAACGACATACGAAAAGCGCCCCGTGGCAACGTAGAGCATCAGCAAGAAGATGGTGTAGAACAGCACGGCCGAACCCAGGTCGCGTTCGAAGACGACGACGAGCAGGCACACACCCCACACGGCAAACAACGGCAGTAGCAGTCGCAGGCGAGGGATCTTAAAGCCCAAGATCTTGCGGTTGGAGATGGAGAGCAGCTCGCGGTTCTCGGCCAGGTACCCGGCCAGGAACAGCACGATAAAGACCTTGGCGAACTCGCCGGGCTGGATGGTAAAGCCCGCGATGCGAATCCACAGCTTGGAGCCCGAGATCGTGGTGCCGATAAAGATAGGCAGCATCAGCAGGATGATGCCGATGATGCCAAAGGTGTACTTGTAGCGCATGACCACGTCGAGGTTTTTGACTAGTGCAAGCGTTCCCACCATGAGCGCCACCGAGACAAACAGGATGATGAGCTGTGAGATGGCGAGAGCGGGGGCGAGACGCGTCACGAACGTGATGCCGATGCCCGAAAGTATAAATACGATGGGCAGGATGGCGGGGTCGGCACCGGGCGCCAAGATGCGCACGGCAATGTGGGCCGCGGCAAAGGCGGCAAAGAGGCCGATCGGTACGGCGAGCGTCTCAAAGGAGATAGCGGCGCCCGCAGTGAGCACGTACATCGCATACAGCAGGATGACGGGGAACGCCGAGGCGATGAGCAAGAGCAGCTCGGTGTTGCGGCGACTCATAAGCGGCACTCCCTTTCTAGTTCTTATCGGAGGCTTCGGCCTCGGCGGACTGTTCGGCGGTTTTCTCGGAATCTGATTCGGAGGTCGATCCCTGATTGGTGTTGTCGCGAATCGTTTGCGCGTCGATCACCTGGCGGGTCTGCTCCTCGTCGATCTGGTGGCGGTACTTGGATATCGTGTCCTGCGCATCGTCGACACTTGTTTGCGGAATGCCCGCCTTGAGGCGGTTTTGCGTGTCTTCGGGCAGGTCGGACAGCTTAATGCTGGTTTCGCTCTCGAGCCAGTGGAGCTTGAGTCCGAGCGGCTTGCCGGGCAGGCCGCGCCAGACGGCGACATTGCCCTGGTAGGTACCCAGGTAGTATGAGCCGGTGACACCCGTGTAGGCCCAGATGCCAGCTGCCAGCACAAAGACGAGGGCCAGGATGGCGGCGATAGTAATGTTGCGGCGACGCACGCGTTGCGCCTCGCGCATAACGCCATCGTCAACCAGGTCAACGACTACTACGGTCACGTTGTCGTGGCCGCCGGCGGCAAGCGCCGCGTCCACTAGGTTGTCGACGCAGATTTGCGCGGTTGAGGACTGCGTGGCGATGTTCTCGATATCGCTATCGGGAATCATGCTCGAGAGGCCGTCGGAGCACAGGATCAGACGGTCGCCTTCCTCGATATGCAGAGTGAAGTGGTCGGCATACATGGCGGGGTCCGAGCCCAGTGCGCGGGTGATGACCGAACGGTTGGGGTGGACGCGAGCCTCGTCTGCCGTGATCTCGCCGGCGTCCACGAGCTCCTCCACGTAGGAGTGGTCGCGGGTCACGCGGATGAGCGTGCCCTCGTGGAGCAGATAGGCGCGAGAGTCGCCCACGTGGGCGATGGCGAGCGTGTCGTTTTCGATGTAGGCGCAGGTGGCTGTGCAGCCCATGCCGGGCTTGCCCAGGCCGTTCAGGGCCGCCTCGATTACGGCGGCGTTGGCTGCCTCGACGGCTGCGGCCAGGCGTGCTGCGTCGGCGGACTGTGGGGCCGTCTTGGCAATAGTCTCGACGGCGATGGAAGAGGCTACCTCGCCGGCAGCGTGACCACCCATGCCGTCGCATACGCAAAAGAGCGGCGACTGCACCAGGTAGGAATCCTCATTGTGCGGGCGCACGCAGCCAACGTCGGAGCGGGCGCCCCACATAAGTTGCGTGGTGGTGCCGGCATCATAGGTCGAGTCGGTCTCGATGCGCTCCTCGGTCAGGGGCTCAAAGCTCATGGTCGAGCCGGGGTCTTTGAGCTTGGCCTCAACGGCGGCAACGTCGATTTCGGCGGTGTCACCGGGAGAGACGGTGTCGGTCACGGGGTTTGATCCGGAATCACCGGTGTCCGGGGAGTCGGGCTCCTCGGACACGCGGGCGGTCGACTCGTCGTCTTGCGGGCTGACGTCTATAGGCTCGGGCGCCGGCGTAGACGCGGGCGCAACCTCGGACGCCGGGGCCATGGGAAACGCCGGCGCGGCGGGCTCGGGTGCCGCAAACACCGCAGCGCTCTCGTTGATTGCCGCGGCGACGGGCTCTGCAAAGTGAGCCGGCGCCGGGGTTGCTTCGGGCGCTGTGGGCTGTTCCGCAGCATGTGCGCCGATGGGCGCCGCTACGGCATCCTCTTCGTCCTCGTTATCGGCGAGATCCGAAATATCATGCGTTACATGCGAAAGAGGCAGGGAGAACACGGTGTCCTCGGGCTCCACGGGTGCGGAGCCCGCCGGAGCGGCGTGGGCCGGCGCAGCTGTGGCGGCGGCCGGTGCCTCGGTCATAGTTGCGGACTTGTTCTCCTCGTCGATCATCGACGGTTCACCTTCATGACCACGTCGCCAATCTGGACTTCGTCGCCCTCACGCAGCGTCGCGGGCTCCACGAGTTGGCGGCCGTTGACGAGCGTGCCGTTAAGTGAGTTGAGGTCCTCGATGATGAGCGCCGGGCCCTGCAGCGAAAAGCGCGCGTGCGAGGCTGAAACGAACGGTTCGTTGATGCAGATGTCCGAAGATGGTGAGCGACCGACGATGACGGGGCCGAGCATGTCTACGTGGATGCCGCGGATACCGCGCGGACCCTTGTCCACATCGATCGTCCAGATAGCCGAGTCGCGGCGCTGTCCACGCACAAGTCCCACGCCGGTCTTCATGACGGCGAACAGAAAGATATAGAGCAGGGCGACCAGGACGATGCGGCCTGCAAAAAGGACGATATCGATGTTCATAAGCGACTATCCCCTAAATTCAAAGGTACTCAGGCCAAACGTCAGCAGATCGCCGTTGCGCAGCGGGCAGCGCGTAATGCGGCGGTTGTTGACGAGCGTGCCGTTGGTGGAATTGAGATCCTCGATCGACCAATCCGAGCCCGTAAAGGTGAGCTGGGCGTGGCGGCGCGACACGTTGGGGTCGCGCAGGGCAATGTCGGAAACTGAGCGCTCGCGACCGATGGTCACCTGTGCGGAGGTGATGCTATGGCTCTCGCCGCTCACGACGTCGACGAGCTGGGCGAGCGGACGCTGCGGGGCGCGAGTGCTCGCCATGTTGGAGGCGATGCCGGCTGCGGCGCCTAGGCCCACGGCGGCACCGGTCGCGGCGGCTCCGCCCATGCCGGCAAGCGCGTCACGCGAGACGGTCTGCGGCACCGGGATGGGAGCGGCGGGGTCGGGGATGCTAGGCGCGAAGGGGTCTGCCACGGCAAGCGGGTCGGGAGCGGCGGCGCGAGGCGTCGGCTGCTGCTGGGGCATGGCGGCGGGACGCTGCTGCTGCGGGGCAGCAAACTGCTGCTGGCCGGCGCGCGGGGCGCTGGCGGCACGGCTTGCCGCGGAGTTGTTCTGGCCCAGGCCGTTTTGATAGGCGCGCTCTTCTTCGTACAGGCGGCCGAGCGTGGGGGCATCGACGTTCTCGGCAAAGACCGAGAACTTGCCGGCGCGCAGCTGCGGATCGATCATAAAGCGCACGAGGGGCTCGCCGACAAAGACATAGCGGCGCTTTTCGGCCTGCGCCTTCACAAACTCGCGGACCTCGCGCGAAAGCTCGGGGTAGAACGGGGCGAGCATGGGATCGTCGTCGGCGGCGATAAGGATGGTATAGAGTGCCGGCGCCGTGTTGACGCCGTTGATCACCAGAGTCTGATCCTCCATGTCGCGAGCGGCCTGCTTGGCAAGCTTCTTAAAGGAGAACGGGGCACGGGTGGCACCGAAGATGCCGGCCACGTGGTCCTCGAAGATGTTCAGGAAGTTCACGAAAGATCACTCTCCGTATAGGTTCTTTGGTATCCGAGCAAATATAGGCATATCCCAACGATTATAGAGGATAGGATTCCCGCAATCGCCGCCTTGGCGATGACCGCGGCTGCAAGGCTGGCAATTTCCATATGGTGTGCAAGACAGGACGCCGCTGCGCAGCCGATGCCGGTGACAGCGATGGCGGCGATTGCGGCAAGGTTTGAGCCCTGATTGGCACGCTTGGCATGGGCATTGAGCAGCGCGGATGACGCTGCGGCAGTTGCCGCGGCCAGCCCAAAGGCAGCCCAAAGGAGCGGGTCTCCCAGCGCTGCGGCAACGTTACCGAGCCCCAGCACGCCTCCGGCTGAAAGCGCGACTGTCGCCAGGCGGGCAAAAAGCGCGCCCATGCCCGTTGCCGCGGCGGCGCTTGCCGGGCCGAGCCAAAATGACGCGACGCCGGCGGCGACCCCAGCTGCCAGGAAGGTATTGCCGGTCAGACAGCCAAGCGCGAGTGCACAGGTGAGTGCGGCGCTCGCGGCAGCCTCGGTGCGACCCCAGGCGATCCACCAACCGGACATGGCGGCGGCAAAGATCACCGCGACGGGCAACATCGACAGGATGCTCTGCGCCTGCATGGTGGCGTTGGCCATGAGCACCAAAAAGCCCACAGCCGAGATGGCCGAGCCAATCTGGGGGGCCAGGCCAGCCGCCGCTCCGATTGCGATAGCCGCAATGACCAGGCCGGGAAGCGCCGCGACCCCGGCCGTTTGCATCAGCAAAAAGCTAAAGGTGCCGCACGTTAGCGCCGAGATAGCGCGCATGGTGTAGTCGCGCGCATGGCTCCAGCGCGTGCCCGCCCAGCCAAGTGCGGGGTCGACCTCGATGGCGTCGTCCTCGTAGTGCGACGGCTCGATACCGTCGAGCTCCTGCTCGTCATCCGAAAGCTCGCCAACCATTTGCTCCAGGCTGCGACGGCCTTCGCGCACGCTGCCCAGACCGGCAAGGAGCTGGTCGCAAAATGCCTCGATGCTGTTGGGGCGGTCCTGCGGCATGGGGGAGAGCGCGCTCATGAGCGCGCTCTCGGCTCCCGGGGGAAAGTGTGGTATCAGCTCGCTGGGATAGGTGGCGCCGCCGATGATGCGGTCGAGCGAGTCGGCGGGCGTGGCCGCCATAAAGGGAGCGCTGCCGCACAGGCCCTCGTAGATCACACAGGCGAGGGCAAAGACATCGGCGCGCTCGTCGACCGTGCCGGTCTCGATATCGAGCTGCTCGGGCGGCATGTAGCCGATGGTGCCGCCGCGCGAGCCGCCAAAGCCACCGGCGGACGACAGCCGCGCCATGCCAAAGTCGGTGAGCTTTACATTGCCCGAGTGGTCGATGAGCACGTTGGCGGGCTTAATGTCCAGGTGGAGTACGCCATTACTATGGGCGAAGGTGAGCGCCTGGCCCAGGGCATCGGCAATGGCCGCGGCCTCGTCAAAGGTAAGTGAGTGGCCGTCCACGCGGTGCAAAAACTCGGCCAGCGACATGCCATCGACATATTCCATAACCAGGTAGGCATAGGCTGTGTCGTGCGTAAAGTCGATGACCTGCACGATATTGGGATGTTGAAGCATGGCGGCGGTGTGCGCCTCGCGCAGGACATCCATGATGTCGCTGGCGGGCATGCCGGCACCGTTGATAAGGGGGATGCGCTTAATGGCGACGCGGCGGCGCAGGTGCGTGTCGCGGCAGATCTCGATGGAGCCAAAACCGCCGGTCGCAAGTGTCTCGAGCGGCTGGTACCGCTTGAGCAGCTCGCGAGAGCTGGTGCCCTCCAAAGGAACGTCCGGCGAGAACCGGGCGGTATGTTGCGGGAAAAGCGGCATGGCCAACCCTCGTGCGTTTAAAGTTCGTTTGCGAGCGGCGGGCGCGGGGCCGAGCCATTCGCGGTGGCATAGATGCTGCTAGTGTAGCACGCTCGGGCGGATGGCGAGGATAACGGGATGCGAGGCTGCCTGTCTGTCTTGGCCTTAGCGCTTCTTCTTGTTCTTCTTCTGCTTGCGCTGCTTGCCCTTGGTCTCCTGGGGCTTGTCGCCCTGCTTGGCCTCGGCGGCGGCCTTTTCAGCCTTCATCTTCTTGCGTTTGGTCTCGATGCGGAGTTTTTTGTTGATGCGCGCCTTAAGGAAGGTGCCAAACTGCTCGGCATCGCCGCGAATAAAGGTTTCCTTAGGGATCGTCACGCCCTGGTCGGCGAACATGGCCACAAAGATGCGCTCGCCGTCGAGCACGTGGTCGAGCTTCTCAAACGGGAAAAACTGCGACTTGCCGCTCTTGCCCCAAACCATCAGGCCGTCCTCGTTGGCGGCGACGCGGCGATAGCGGCCACCCATGGACTCGTCGGCCTCGACGGCGTCGATAAAGTCGCGGGCGAGGGTGTGGTGCAGGTTTTTGCTCCACCAGGCCAAAAAGGCGCCGAACACGATCAACACGACGCCAAACTTGATCCAGTTGCCGCCGGCCACCAGCATGCCGATGCCGATGAGCGCGGCAATTGCCGCGGCGACATACAGCGAGCCGCGACGCCTGGGCGAGGCGACCAGGCGGGCGAAGTCGGTGACCAGGTCGTTTTCGTACTGGTACTCGTTGAGGTACAGGATGCCGTCATCGGCTGCGGCCTGCTCCTCGAGCGCGACCTCGACCTGGTCGGCTGCTTCGGAGGGAACGAGGTTGCTCTCTGCGTCTGCCATGCTCTTTGGACTCCTATCGCGGCGGGCTCGCCGTACGGGTTATTATGAATGCAGTATGCCGTGCGACCGCATGGCCGTCGCGGCAACAAGACTCAGTATACCCGGGGGAGCACCCATGGAATCGTTGTACCGAAAGTATCGCCCGCTCACCTTCGACTCCGTGGTGGGCCAGCAGCATATCGTCTCGACGCTCGAGCACGCCATCACCGAGGGACGCCTGTCCCACGCGTACCTGTTCTGCGGACCGCGCGGCACGGGCAAGACCACCATGGCGCGCATTCTGGCCAAGGCACTGCTGTGCCGCAATGCCGAGGCGGCGCGCGCCGAGGGTGCAAGCGGCTGCATGCCCGACGGTACTTGCGAGGAGTGCGAGCTCATTGCCGAGGGCAACCACCCGGATGTCTACGAGCTCGATGCCGCAAGCCGCACGGGCGTGGACAATGTGCGCGAGGAGATCATCAACTCCGTCAACTTTGCCCCGGTGCGCGGCAAGTACAAGATCTATATCATCGACGAGGTCCACATGCTCACGACGGCGGCGTTCAACGCGCTGCTCAAGACGCTTGAGGAGCCGCCGGCGCACGTGATCTTTGTGCTGTGCACCACCGACCCGCAAAAGATTCTGGAGACCATCCTCTCGCGCTGCCAGCGTTTCGATTTCCATCGCATCGGCAACGAGGATATCGAGCACCGCCTGGCATACGTGTGCGAGCAGGAGGGCTTCGATTACGACGATGAGGCGCTGGCTATCGTGGCGCGCCATGCCAAGGGCGGCATGCGCGACGCGTTGTCCACGCTGGAGCAGCTGAGCGTCTTTGGCAACGGTTCTGTGCATGCGGACGACGCCCGCTCTCTTTTAGGCGAGGTTTCGGACCAGATTCTGGGCGAGTTTTCCCGCGCCATTGCCGATCGCGATGTTGCCGAGCTCTATGGACTGATCCGTACGCAGGTCGAGGAAGGAAACGACCTGCTGGAGCTGACGCGCGACCTGGTGGCGCACGTGCGTGACGTGTACGTTGCCTGCGTTGCCGGTGCTCGTGCCGAGCTGTTTGAGGGCGGCTCCGAGCAGGCCGAGGCGCTTGCTGCCGAGGCCGCTGCCTTTGGCGAGCATCCTGCCGACCGCCTGGCCCGTGTGCTGACGGTGCTCGACGATGCCGCACTGGAGATGAGGGGCGCGAGCGACGTGCGCCTGGTGCTCGAGATTGCCTGCACGCGTCTGGCGCGTCCCGAGGCCGATTTAACGATTGAGGCATTGGCCGAGCGCGTGGCACGCCTGGAGGCCATGGTTGCCAACGGCGCCGTGCCGGCGAGCGTGGCTGCTGCTCAGGCCGCCGCGCCTGCAGCATCCGTACCCGCTGCTGCCCAACAGCCGACGCTCATTTCGGGCGCTCGTGCTGCCGCTCCGGCGGCATCCGATGCCCCTGCTGCTACGTCCGCGCGCCAGGGTGGCATGCCTTGGGACCGTGGTGCTGCCGCTCCGGCGGCTCAGCCTGCACCCGTGTCAGCTTCCAAGCCTGCAGCGCCTGCACCTCAGCCTGCGCCGGCTCCGACGCCTCAGCCCCAGTCCAACAATGCCGCCCAGGTTGCTGCCGCCGGCGCCGCCGAGACCCCCGCGGTCGAGGACGCCGGCGAGCTGCAGCGCAAATGGGCCGAGGTCGTCGAGCGCGTCAAGGCGCGTCAGGCTTCCTACGCAGGGCTTTTGCTCAACGCCCGCGCCACGGCCGACGACGGCTCCAAGCTCACGGTCTCGTTCCCCGCGGGTTCGACTTTTGCCATTAAGATGCTCGGTCGCGCCGATACGCAGTCGGTGGTCCTACCGACGGTCTGCGCGGTCTTCGGTCGTCGTACCGTCGACTATGTCCTGGATGGGGGTGGCACGCCGGCTCCTCAACATGAGGAGCATTCTCCATCTGCACGGGCTGCGGCATCTGCGGACCCGCAACCCGTGTCCTCGGCGGCCCCTGTATCCTCGAGCGCCAGCGCGCCGCAGCAGCAAGCGGCACCGGTAACGGCATCGACCTCGTCGGCGCCTAAGCCCGCGGCGCCCAAACCGGCTGCTCCGACACCCGCGCCCAAGCCCGTCTCGCCCGCGCCCAAGTCGTCTGACCTGGGCAAAGCCCCCTGGCTACGCTCCGACAACCCCGCCGGTGCTCCTGCCACGGGTAAGCTCCCGACCGAGCCCGCACCCCGTGCGCCCGAGCGCTCGGCTGCCCCCAAAGCTCAGCCTGTCGCGCAGTCCGCGCCGTGGGAATCCGAGCAGGTGCCCTACGACGACGCTATGGTCGGCGGCTTCGCTGGCGATGCGAGCGGGGACGATCTGCCTCCGTTCGACGTGCCGGGTGCGACGCCCGCGCCCAAGTCCGCTGTAGCTGCCCCCAAAGAGGAGGACGCTCCTGCAGCTCCCTGGGAGTCCAACCCCGGCGCCGGCAGCCCCTTCGGCCACCAGGGCGCAGCCCCGAGCATCCCGCAGACCGAGGACGAGGCCAAAGACCTCATCCGCAGCGTCTTCGGTCAGGCCACCATCTTCAAACCGGTGGAGTAGCCGTACGGGCGGGTATACTGCTCAAGAAGAGAACCCCTTGCCCGGGCGCATTTGTATTTCGGACATGTGTAGTGTGGTGCCGCGTATGTCGCATTTGAGCAGACAGGTGCGTGACGGTCGGCCTAGGATGCTGAGGTCGATACGATACGTCGCATGGCTGTCCGTGTACTCGACTTGCTCGGCGTTAATGGTTGCTCCGATTGCCAAATAAACGCCTAGCTCGGCATCGACAATCTTGAAGTCCTTTATCTTGACCTTGAACTCTTGATAGAGGGACGGGCTGTTGTAGTAGACGGTTCGGGTTCCGTCGGTGCACTCATCGGTCGTCTCCCATTTGACGACGGGCTGGTCCGAGCTGGCTATCAGCAGTTCTGCTCCAAAAGCTATGGCATGGGTGATGACAACCAGCAATGCCCAGCCGACAAAGAGATAGAGAACCACATATGCAACGGGGTGTTTTGAGCGGATGTTTTGGAGCGCGTTGGGGGCATTCATGGGGCACCTCCAAATTACTATCTATGGCAATCAAATTATACCCCGCTGCCATGCGCGTCACCGTGAGCAACGGATCGGCATGCAGGTCTTTAGCGGTGCACATGAAATGTCGGATTCCGGCTCTACAAGATTTAGCTTTCAATATTATGCAGATGCGAATTATTCAACTTTGCATAATCTTCGGGTGCGGCTTGCACTCCAGGACATGTATATCGACTGAGGTAGCGTGACTGCCCCGCTTGCTGGCCGCGCGCCGTGGTACGATTTTTGAGTTTGAAAGCCCCGCCGCGTCCCGGCTGCCCTTGCAGCTCGGCGTGCGGCCGCACGTAAAGGAGCCATCATGGCCGGTATGAACATGCAGCAGATGATGAAGCAGGCCCGCAAGATGCAGGAGCAGCTTGCCGCCGCGCAGGAGAACCTCAAGTCCCAGACCGTCGACGCCTCTGCCGGCGGCGGCATGGTCAAGGTGACCGTTAACGGCGAGATGGAGCTCGTCAACCTCACCATCGATCCCGATGCCCTCGATCCCGAGGACGTCGATATGCTGCAGGACATGATTATGGCTGCCGTCAACGAGGCCGTCCGCGGCGTCAACGAGCTCGCCAACAAGCAGATGGGCGCCATCACCGGCGGCCTCAACATCCCGGGCATGCCGTTCTAAGACACGCATATATATATGAGTGCGAATCACAGTCTGCAAAAACTGCTCGATGAGCTGGGCCGTCTGCCGGGCATTGGTCCCAAGTCGGCCCAGCGCATCGCCTATTACCTGTTGGAGGCCGACGCCGAGGAGGCGCGCCGCCTGGCCGAGGCCATCCTGGAGGTCAAGCAGGAGGTCCACTTTTGCAGCCGTTGCTTTAACTACGCCACGGCCGACGAGTGCTCCATCTGCCAGGACCCGATGCGCGATACCACTCGCATTTGTGTGGTGGGCGAGCCGCGCGACGTCCAGGCAATCGAGCGCACGGGCAGCTACCATGGCCTGTACCATGTGCTGGGCGGCGTGATCAGTCCCATGGACAAGATTGGTCCCGAGCAGTTGCACATCCGCGAGCTGCTGGCGCGTCTGGGCCACGAGGATATCCATGAGGTCATCATCGCCACCAACCCCAACATCGAGGGCGAGACCACGGCGAGCTACCTGGCCCGCACTATCAAGCCGTTGGGCGTCGAGGTGTCGCGTCTGGCAAGCGGCCTTCCCGTGGGCGGCGACCTGGAGTATGCCGACGAGCTTACGCTTGGCCGCGCCATCGAGGCCCGTCGCGCGATTTAGGTGGCGAGCCTGCTCCTGCCGTATGTTTTCCTCGCGACGCACGGGGTAGTCATAATTTCCCTGTGCGACTGTAAGTTTGTTGTGCAACAAAGATGCTTTGTATCCGCTTATCGCATGGATGCTTCCACTCGCATCCTTAATTTGCTCATTCGTTGCGCAACCTTTTGGGTTCGCTGATACACTCAAATATGGATTCGAATGAATGCGCCGCTCCCGAGCGGCGTGTTTTTGTTGGAGGAGAACGCATGCGGCCCGGTGGCACTCAGACAAAGCGCGGCGCCGCGGTGCGCATGCGACGCCGACTGGGCTTGGCGCCGCGGGCGTACGCACTGCTATCGTGCTCGCTGGTGCTGGTCATAGCTGGCGTTTCTGCCTATGGCATGACCGTGCCGTCCATGATGCAGGCGCATGCCGCACGCGAACCGCGCGTGGGGCATGAGGTCAAAAGTGATCTGGGCACCACGACTGGATATGCTTGGGCAAGTGTGGTCGCGCATATTGTGTTTGGCACCGACGATGCGGACGGCGCCGAGGCCCCGGACAACGAAGTCACGCTTGCCAATGGCAAAACCATCGTGCTCACCAACACCAAGATCATCGATCGGTTGTCCAACAATAGCGTGGCGGCAACGGTGAATAAGGTCGAGCAGCAGAAGGAGCAGGACGCCCAGCAGTCCGGAAAGCCCGGTAGCTCGGATAATTCTGGCTCCGGCTCGGATTCATCGAGTTCGGGCGGCGGCTCTGGGTCGGGTTCCTCTACCGGAGGGTCTGGAAACGGCGGCTCGACGGGCGGCAACACTGACAACGATGCAAACTCCGGTGGCCTTTCCGCTGCTGAGGAAGAGAGCATTCACAGTTGGCTTGTGACCAAGTACAACATGCTCGACGGCTATGTTTCTCGTGCCAATGATGTGGTCTCGACCTATAACTCTACGGGAGATCCTAGGCCGTGCGACAGCCTGGTCGGGGAGATGTTTGTCATTCGAGCCGAGTTCGGTCGTCAGACATTCTCGCCCCGGTCAAAGTGGTATCAGCAGTATGCCAATCTGTGGGGCTGTTATACCAACCTATGTCAATGGGTCGGCCATTACGGCGATGATGACGTCGCGCTCGGTAACTTCAACAATAACGTGGCGGCGCTTGCCCTATGATGACCGATCTTGCATCCACCACACCACAATCGCTCGGTCGCGATCCCATGGTCGGCCTGCGCCTTGCGCGTGTCGACGGGTTTGAGCCGGCCATTGCGCTCGGTCAGGACGAACTGCCTGCCTATCTGCGTCGTTTTACGATGCTGTTTGCCGACGATGCCACCATACGCCGTGGCGGTATCGGCCGCGTGACGCGTGCCGTCAACGCCCAAGGCGAGGCCGTGGCACTCAAGCAGCTCATCTTGCCGGCGCGCGATGAGTTCGACGACGATGCCGCTCACGAGGCGCTGGTCGCCAAGTTCAAGGCAGCGTTTCGCGAGGAATACGAATGCCATCGCGCCCTTTCGGGCCTCAAGGGCTTTCCCCGCCTCTATGGCTGGGGCGAGGTCGACGGTGTGCCTGCAATTGTCATGGAATGGGTCGAGGGCGAGACGCTTGCCCGCTTGCGTTCGCGACTTGCCGTGGACGATGCCGGACGCCTGTCGCCGCTTGTGGCGGCGCGTCTGGGTCGCGACCTGTTCGATCTGCTCTGCCGCATGAGCTTGGTAGGCGAGGGGTTCGTCCATCGCGATATCTCGCCCGCTAATATTATGGTGCGCACGGCGCGCCTGCCGCTCGACCGACAGCTTGCCGAAGGCACCTTCGACCTGTGCTTGATCGACTTTGGCTCGTCGCTGGCGCTCGAGCCCGCCTCTGCGGTGGCCGGCACCGGCGGCAAGGCGTCGTTTACGGAGCGTTATGCCACGCTGCGTCGCGCGACGGTTGCCTACGCCCCGCCCGAGATGCTCACCGACGATATCCCCGACCTGCGTGCTTTGCGTATGTCGCCGGCGATTGACGTCTATGCCGCGGCAAGCACGGTTTACGAGCTCATTGCCGGCGTCGCGCCATACGAAGCCGCGCCGAGCACTTCGGGCGCCTCGGGTTCGCGCAAAAGGACGCGCGACATCGCGAGCCCCTACCGTCTTAAGATGGACACGCGGCCCGACTATCCCATTGGTGCCCATGCGCCCGGTTGCGATTTGACTCAGCTGCTTCGTCGTGAGCCCGATGTGGCGCTCGCCGCGGTCGAGCAGGCCCAGCAGCTAGGGCTTGAGCCGGATTCCGAAGAGCTACGCGATGCGCTGGCGTTTGTCGATGCCCAGCTGTTCGACGTGGTGATGGCCTGTCTGTCCAGCCATCAAAAAAATCGTCCCGAGCCGGCGGCGGTCGAGGCGGCGCTCTCGGCGTTTTGTGACCACTATGCGCAAAATGTCGGTCGTTCGCTCCGCGGCGAGCCGCTCACGCCGTGCCCCATGGATGCGTCCGGCCGCGCGGTTCGTCGCGCGCTGATGGTCGGCGCGACGGTCGCCTGTGGCGTGGTTTGGGCTGTGGTCGTGGTTTCGGCCGCGCTGCTGGCGTCGGGCGCTCGCGTGACGGCGACTTTGGGATCGCTCGTGTGGTCTGGGTCGCTACCGGGTATTATTGCCGCACTGGCGTTGGCGCTGCCAGGCATAGCCGGCGTTGCCGCGGGGGCACTTGCGCGCGATCGGCGCTCGGGCTTCCTGCAGGGTGTGCTTGCGCTTTCTGCCTGCGAGGTTCCGGTGCTGGTTGTGGCTGCATGTAGCGTATTTTCCCAACGCGCCGTGATGGGCGGCCTTGTTGCCGCTCTGGTTGCAACCTATACGCTTACGTGGTTTTTGCTTGCGATGGGCTTTGCCTTTGAACTTCCCGTTTCGGCACCGCGACGCACAAAAGCCCAGATGGCGACTCCGCTTGCCGGTGGAGCCGCAGCTGCCCGTACTTTTGGCGGACCTGTCGAAGTATCGTCCGATTCTATTTCTACGACCAAGGAGGCCTAGGTCATGGCATCTCAAGTTGAGCTCACCCCATGCGGGGCCATGTTTGACATCTTTAAGCGCGCGGCGCATCTGAGCCATATCGAGCTGTGCGGCTTGGTGCTTTCGTCCCGTCCGCTCGCCGACGGCCGCAGCCCGCAGAGCCGAGCCGCCGATCGCTCTTGGGTTTCCCGCTTTATCGTTCGCGCGCCGGTCGGCACGCTTCAGCAGCGCTACTTTGCCGAATACGGTACCTCGGCTGCGCGTATTATGTCGCAACTGGCCCTGCGCCAGCGCAATCCCATGGACTCCACGGCTGTGATCAATATGGTGTGCGGTCCTGCAGGTGAACCGATGGTACGCGCGCTCGAAGAGTGCCACCAGGACACGAATCTCTATCGCAACGCGCTCGATCGCCTGTCCCAGGCGGCGGAACTCATGCCCGCCGAGCGCGCCGAGGCCGTGCTGGTGCTGTTTGTCGCCGTCGGTTGTTCGGCGGATGTGCGGTCCTCGGTGAACTATGCCATTGACTATGCGCACGCGACTTGTGGCGGAGGCACTTCCACGCCGCGTTCGCTTGGGATGTCGCTGACTGCGGGCGAACGCGAACCCGCCCCGGCGCACCCCTTGGGCTTGCTGCGCGTGCAAAACAGTTTTGTCGTGAGCGCCCCGCGCTGGATTCAGCCGAGTGAGCAGGGTGTTGAGATTGGCGCGCTGGCCACTGGTGAGGGCGATATTACCGACGTCGGCGACGATGTCTCGGCCCGCCATGCCCATATCTGGTGCGATGCTCAAAATATCTGGCACGTCGAGGACTTGTCGTCCACCAACGGAACCGTGGTGGTAAACGGGGCCACGCGCGTCTGCATTCAGGTCGAGCCCGGCCGTTCCGCCCAACTCAATCCCGGCGACGAGCTCAAGCTCGGCGAATCCACTACCTACGCCATCCTCTTCGGTGCTCTCTGGCCAACCCCTCGATAAGTTGCGGTGAAATAGTTCTTGTTTAAGGCTACGAACAGCAAAAAGGCGACAAAAGGCAAAGGATTTGGTGGGTGTAAAACGAGGTCGTTTGCGGGCGGACGCTCCAATCTATTGTGGCAATCGGGCGGTTGAAAAAGATATTTCAACCGCCCCATTGCCAGATTCGTCGGAGGAGATGTCCGATTCCGACTCTCTTGCAGGAAGAGCTTGAGATCGTATTGGCCCAAGGCAATCTAAAGCAGTCTCATTGGCAAATCTTCGCTCCTGTTGTGTTGAGGTGTAAGGTATCAGTGATTGATGTTTTGTGGCGGGTAGATTGGGGCCTTCCTTGATTCGATGCGTTCTCTCGAGGTTCATCAGAGCAAAAGGGGCTTTCGTCTTCATTGCTATCACGGTGATTGGAACCGCTCTCTCCTATGCCATGCCATACGTGAACGGGAAATTCTTAGATTTTCTTCTTGGTAACCGCAGCGAAAGAGACGCCGTACTCTTCGCACTCCTGGTTGCGTCAATAGGAGTTTTCTCCACCCTCTTTACTTATTTTGCAGGAACACTTTCCATTCGCATAACCACGAGACTTTCCTTTGATCTTCTCAGGGAGGCCGTCTTGCGTTTTGAAAGAGACGATTACTTGGTGAGTCGGACCATCGATCCAGCCTATACAACGCAACGGATTATTTCCGACTCCAGCGTGGTCTCATCCTTCGTTTTGGCGAATTTTATCAGTGCGCCGCTGTCCATTGTAGCTATTCCCATCGTATTGCTTATCATATGGTCAATTGATTCAACTCTCGCGGTGTTTTCTATCATTCTCCTCATCGTGTATTTCTGTGTAATTACTGGGTTGAGGAAACTTTTGTATAGGGTCACGTATGAGAAGAAAGAAGCGGACAGCGCCTTTTACGCCGCAATTGCATCGCAGCTTAATCAGATTCTCAACATTCAACTGGCATCTTCGTACGGCAAGAGCGAACAAGCGCTCGACGCTGGATTTAAGAGCTATTTTCCCAAAGTTTTGCGCTCCGGAAAGCTATCATATTCTCTGACATCGCTCGATGGTCTTTTCGCAGCGTTGTTTCAAGCGGTGATACTTGTTGTTTCCGGAGTACGAATCATTAACGGAACTATGTCAATAGGCGAGTACACTATCATCGGTACATACTTCGCGGTTCTCTTTAAGACTTTGAAAAGTATGATGTCATTGTTCAAATCCTATCAAGATGCCAAAGCATCATGGGATAGGACGGCTATCGCGACGAGAGAAAAGGAGAGATCGGGGTGGAATCGGACCGATTTAGCTAAACTCGATGAAATAAATGACATTTCGGTATCTGATTTGGAATTCTCGGTTGCCCTTCCAGACGGATCTGTCCGAGAGGTCCTCGGCGGGTTTTCTTTCAAGTTTTCCGGTCCTGGTACATATTGCATAGTTGGGGAAAACGGAAGAGGCAAGACGTCACTTCTTTACTTGATGCTCGGGCTATACTCATCGAAAGGCAAAGTAAAATACAACGGCGTGCCAATCGAAGAATGCGACTTGGATTACATACGTGCGAGAGAGATATCGTGCTGCCCACAGTCGTGCTTCGCGCCGGACGAAACGGTGAAAGAGCTGTTAGAGTATTTCGACACGCCCTTTTCTTCCTATCACCGGGGTGTAGATGGCCTACTTTCGCTGGAAAACAGCGTGAAGGAGTTGCTCGGGAAACGTTGCTCCGCGCTTTCGGGCGGTGAGCTGCGCCGAGTGTACTTATGGTCGGCGATTTCACGCAAGTCGTCAGTTTTGGTACTCGACGAGCCCACGACTGGGTTAGACGCTGTAAGCCGCGCCGAGCTTGCGGCCTATGTTAAGCGCAACAAGCAAAGCCAGCTGATCATCGTTGTCTCTCACGATGACGAGATGGTCGGCGCGGTAGAAGGGGTAGTGGATTTAGGCAGCATGTACCAGGGTAAATGATGACAAGTGTAGTGCTACCCAACTGGCAGAGATAACAAAAAGGCGATGCAGATGCACGTAGCATTCAGGCGGTTCGGACTCGGTGCCTTCACGCCATCGCAACGCTTTCAGATATAGTTCTCGTTCTCTTACTAAAGGAAACTTTAGTCTACGTCATCTTGTCGAGACAGAGGTGAAGCGAAGTGTTGTCGCGACGTATCTTATTCCAGGTGGCTCAGTATCAGCGTGAGAATCGCACCAAAGTGTACTTACGATTCTCGTGTCCCACGGACAACATGAGCTGAGCATTGAGGTTCCACCCTTTGCTGCAACTACACGGGGTTGGACGGCAATGAATATGCCGGGCCGCATACCACGCGCAGCGGGGGTCCATGTCCCAGTATGTTGCCTACAGCAGCCTCGATGTCCACGCACACATCATCTCTGCCTTCGCGTTCAATCCATTTGCCGGAGAGTGCGAGGGTTGCCAGGCCGTAGAATTCGAGCCGAACAAATGAAATGCGGTATCAGCGCATAGGATTAAACTGACGATTGCTTTGCACTGAGAATACGCTTGGAAAGCCGCTATGGGTGGCGGCCCGGGTTAAATAGAGAAGCCCGTCCGATCACTTTCATGTGGCGAACGGTCGGGCTTCTTATTCCACTTGCCAATGCTCGGCTCATATTGGAAGAAAGCTACGCTAATGTTTGCGTGACACTCCTATTTTCTCCGAAGAAAGAGTCGGATAATGAAGAATAGAATTAAAAAAGGTGCCAGATATAACGCAAGTATAAAGGCTAATCCAACGAGACCTTGCAATAATGGCATAACTCCTCCCAGACACGAGATTTTGGTATTTGTTCCCATCTTATTCTGAATTGGACCAAATAGTTCCTAGCCACAAAACTACTTGTCAACTGGATCGCACCAATCTGCTGGCAAAACACAGCTTGATTCTTTATCGACATAGCACCAATCCGCAACAGGGCACTCGGCGATGTCGTAAAAATTGCATATATCAACTCCAAGACAACAAGGCTCAACGGGAGGATGTTCATTTGAACCAACAGGATGGATATGCTTCATAACAGCTCCTCACCTTAATCCAATTAGAGACTACGTTTGATCAATGCCACAGTGATCTACAACGCAGATGCTGCCGCCATCCATGTCATAGTCGCAGTAATCGTATGCACCACAGCCATCTGCTTTATCATAAACAGTACAGATGTCAGTAATGCCCAAGAGGCAGTCAAAAGACATCGGCTTCACGCCTGCCTCGTCGCCACTTCCTGGATTAATCGGATGAATATGCTTCACGACTACCTCCCTTTGAGTGCAGAAAAACCTCAATATTGTGTATAACAAACCAAGATGTCTAGTTCACCATATTTCTAGAATGGTTTCGGCGAATGTAGCAATAAGCTTCGCAGACGGTAATCAGAAGAACGAACACCTCCACAATGGTGACAGCAATGCGCTGAACCGCTTATTCCGATACAGTAGCTTCTCGTTGATTTTTCTCCTGCGAAGATGAGTGGCGGGAAATAAGGTCAAAAGCCATCTCGTAGCACATTTTTCTATATTCACATGATGCAGGGTGTAGACTCTTGGGCAAGTAGCCGTGCTCGTCTGCAGCCTCCCAGCTACAGCCCCCACCACAGAAAGACCGAGCCCAACAGTCCGTACAGTCAATTCTTTTTTCGACACCCTGACTCCAGTTTTCAATATACCTAGTTTCGTCAATTCCGGTGACGATGTTGCCCATTTTGAATCGCATCATCCCGACAAACCTGTGACAGGGGTATACGTCCCCTTCGGGAGTCACGGAAATAAAACGCCTGCCAGCCCCGCATCCGACAAAGGCGATCCTGTTGCTCATAATCAAATCAACTGCAGTTTTCAATGTTCTAAACAAGGGCTTTTCCCCTTGATCAATCTGTTTGAGATATTGATCCGCCAAATCTATTAGGCCCGCCCTGATTTTGTTTAATGAGTGTTCGTCGAGTTTGATATTCTCATCGAATGAGCTCACGGGCGAGAAGTAAATCCTTCTGAAGCCCATCTCTTTAAACTGAAGATAGTCTTCAACAAGGTTACAGTTATTATTTGTTAAGGTCGCTCTTGCGCCGAAGGGGAACGACTCGGAAAAACGACGAACGTTTTTGTCGATATCGGAGAAAGAGCCGCCTCCCGTCTTGTACGGGCGCGATGCATCGTGCTTGCATCCTGTACCATCGAGACTAATCAGAACAGAAAACCCGTGCTCCTTGAAAGAATTCACAGCAGTGTCATTCAAAAGCGTTCCGTTGGTCGTAATAGAATAGGTAAAGTTTCTATTGGGGTATATTCTTTTTGAATAGTCGACCGTTTTCCATATCAGCGACTCGTTAATCATGGGTTCCCCACCAAAAAAGACGATTGCAAGCGTTTCGTTTTCCGATGAACTTGCGACGAGGTAGTCGACCGCCTTGAAGGCTATCTCGTCTGTCATCAGCAGAGGAGACGTTCCATAATCTCCTTTACCGGCAAAACAGTAACTACAACCAAGGTTGCATGCATGTGAAACGTGGAGTTCGATGGATCTAAGTTTTCGAGGCGTGTCTTTTGTTAAGAAAGTCCGCTCAGACAATCGTTGATACTCATCAATGTCGTCTTCAAGTTCTGCTATGGTCGTTTGGTCGTAGCCTTTCGCAGCAAGTGACTTTGTTAGCAACTTCGAGTTGACCGTTCTTCCCGATGCTTCAAATATGCGAAGCGCATCTTCTGATGCTTGGTCAACCTGAAAGCAATTGCGAGTGACCTCATCGAAGCAGTAACGACGATCACTTACTGAGAAAAAATGCATACGTTCCTCAATTTCATGCTGGACTGGCACTAACCTTGTTTATTGTTACGCAGCTATAAAAAACCACCAGCGGGGATTCGGTGTGCGGCCCAATCGGACTCCCAAAAGGTTCTATTTGAGACTGGCAAGCTTTGTGTTGTTGGCACTTCGACAGCGCTCTTTATTCCAACATGGAGCCTCGCAGTTTGAGTCGACTTGCCTCTGGAAGGTCCGATCTCAACTTGATTTAGGATGAAAACAGATTACAGGCGCGCTCCTCTAGAAAGAAAGGAAACCAATCGCCGCCTTTCACCAGGAAAGTTTTTATAGCCCACCTCGAGCAAAATGAAAGATGCGAGAGCGATTGGGGAACAACGCGAATCTCCCCTTTTGGGTGGGAGCGAGCCTTCAGCCACCGGCGAACGACTCGCCCTGGTCAGAATCTGGAAGTGGTGCCGGGCCGCTTGGGCCTCCCCGGTGACTTCGTGGGGTTTACCTGCCTGACGTCGAGGAGTACATCCGCAAGATTCGTTCCCTATGCCGTTTGCTCTCACGCCCGCCTTGGTTCCAAGTCGGGCGAGCACGAGGTCGCGCCGGCGCATCCGCTGGGACTGCTGCGCGTGCAAAACGGCTACGCGGTGAGCGTCCCGCGCTGGATTCAGCCGAGTGAGGAAGGCGTCGAGATCGGCGCGCTGGCAACGGGGGAGGGCGGCATCACCGATGTGGGCGATGACGTTTCGGCTCGCCATGCCCACGTGTGGTGCGATGACCAAAATGTCTGGTACGTTGAGGACCTGTCGTCCACCAACGGAACCGTGGTGGTAAACGGCGCGACGAACGTCTGCACCCAGGTCGAGCCCGGCCGCTCCGCCCAGCTCAACCCCGGTGACGAGCTCAAGCTCGGAGAATCCACAACCTACGCCATCCTCCTCGGCGTCGGCGCCCTCTAGTCGGCAGATGGGGACGTTCCTTTTAATATGAGCAGGACATTGTCAAGAGGCAAAATCGGGCCTGGCCCCAACGATATGGGGTCAGGCCCTCTCCCTATATCAGCCCGTCCGCGGCGACCTCGGCGTGTCTTACCGA
>CABUUD010000010.1 GCA_902494585.1 uncultured Collinsella sp.
CACCTTTGACCATGTCGAGTTTTCCTACCCCCATGGAGGCGCCGCCGTCCACGACCTCAACTTGACGCTCTACCCCGGCGAGCTCGTGGGCATTGTCGGCCAAAACGGAGCCGGCAAAACCACGCTCACCAAACTGCTCACGGGTTTGCTCAAGCCCGCATCGGGCAGCGTACGCGTTACGGGCTTGGACACGGCATCGGTTCCCACGAGCCGCATCGCACGCGAAGTGACAACGCTTTTCCAGAACCCCGACCGCCAAATCTGTAAAGACACCGTGCTGGACGAGGTCGCCTTTGGTCTAGAACTTGCCGGCATCGACCGCGCCGAAGCCCTGCGTCGCGCCCAGCTGGTCATCGACCGCTTTGGCCTGCCTGCCGACGAGGCGCCGTTCTCGCTGTCGCGCGGCCAGCGCCAGATGGTGGCGCTCGCCTCCGTTGTGGTGGTCGAGCCCAAGATCGTGGTGCTCGACGAACCCACGAGTGGCCTGGACTACCGCGAGTGCATGACCGTGATGGAAACGGTGCGCACCATGGCCGAGCGCGGTTGCGCCGTCATCATGGTCTGTCACGACATGGAAGTCGTTTCCGACTTTGCCGAGCGCATCGTGGTGATGGCCAACGGTCGCATCCTCGACCGCGGCCGCACGCACGAGCTGTTCTCGAACATCGAACTCATGCAGCATGCCTACATTGAGCCGCCCCAGGTCATCGAACTCTCGCGCCGTCTGGCATCCGCCGTCTCGCCCGCCTTTACGCAGGTGAGTGAGGTCACCGATATCGTTCGCATTACCGAGGAGATGGTCCGCCGTGGTTAACGTCATCGACTATATGCCGGGCGGCACGCTGCTGCACCGCCTGAACCCCGTCATCAAACTGAGCCTCGCCGCCGCCATCATCATCGGCATTTTCTTGTCCGACACCTATGTGGCACTGCTGGGCTTTCTGGCACTCACGCTCGCGCTGGGAGCCTACGCCGGCGTCGTCGACCGCCTGCTCGCGCTGCTCAAGCTACTGATTCCACTCGCGCTCATCATGCTGGTGCTGCAGCTGGCTTTTATGCGCGATGGCAACGTGGTGTGGAGCTTTGTCACCGATGAAGGCCTCATCACCGGCTCCAAGGCCTGCCTACGCCTGCTGGGCGTGGCGCTTCCGCTTATTCTGATGCTCATGGTGACCAAGCTCAACGACCTTGCCAACGCCTGCGTCGAGGTGCTGCACGTTCCGTATCGCTACGCCTTCACCTTTACCACGGCGCTGCGCTTTGTGCCAGTGTTTGGCCAGGAGATGAACGCCATCATGGAGGCGCAGACCGCACGCGGCATCGAGTATGACACCAAGAACCCCATCAAAAAGCTTCAGCTCATGCTGCCGCTGTGCGTGCCGCTACTGATCTCGAGCGTGGGTAAAACCGATGCCACGGCCTTGGCGGCCGAGCAGCGCGGCTTCTACCTGCGCACGCGCGCGAGCTCGTACAAGCGCTACCCCATCAAGGGCCTGGACATTGCCATACTTATTGTCAGCATTGCCCTCATCGTTTTTGGCTTCTTGTTCTAACCTATCGCCACCGGCAGCCGACAAACGCAAAAGGCCCCGGCTCGCATCAAACGAGCCGGGACCTTACTGTTTTCCCAGATAAAACCTACCAAAATAAACCTGTCCCTTTTTGGCAGGTCGAGGGCTACAGGCGGTAGGGAGCACCACTGCGGATGATGGATTCGCGCACCAGGACGTCCATGGCGTCAAGGGTAATCTCGGGCATCTCTCGGTACTTTTTCAGCACCGAGAGCTCGGTGCAGGCCAGAATGACGCGGTCGCAGCCGCTGCGGGCGAACTCCCACATCACGCGGTCAAACTTGTCCATATCGGGCTCGCGTCCGGCCTTCACGTCATCATAAATCAGCGACATCACGTCGGCCTGGCGCTTCTCGCTGGGATAGACGACCTCGACGCCCGCGGCCTCGCACTCGCGCCCATAGACGCCTGCACCCACGGTGCCGTCGGTGCCCATGATGCCGATCTTGCGCACCGGCTCGGACGGCATGCTCAGGTTGGGATCGAACTCGCACTCCCCCATCACCGCGCCCGCCAGGGCATAGCGCACCGACTCACGCGGCATGTGGATAATCGGCACCTTGGTAAACGACTGAATCTGGTCGTAGAAGTAGTGCGATGTGTTGCAGGGAATGGCGATATGAGCACAGCCCAGCCCCTCGAGTGCCCGTGCACATTCCTTCATGGTCGCCAGCAGCTCGGCATGCTCGCCGGTCTTGATGGCCAGCGTACGGTCAGGCATGGTCGACTTGGAAAGTACCACCATGTCGATATGCTCCTGATCACAGGTAGCAGCCGTATGACGCACGACCTGGTCGTAGTAATACGACGTGGCCTCGGCGCCCATGCCGCCGATAACTCCCAGCTTTTCCATCGCCGCCTCCTTGGTGACGCCCATGCAATTGCTCGTATCATGCCCGCGCCCGTCCGATGCAAACCGGGCGGGCGCCGCGCTCATCTACTTGTAATACGTCTTGAACAGCTTAAAGTGGCGCAGCTTGGTGTGCCACATGCGCAACCAGCGGTTAAAGACAAAATCACCCTTCATAAACGAAGGATCGGCAGCCTTGCCCTCCTTGGCCAGACGATGCGCCTTCGCACGTAGCTCGGGGTCCTTGACATACTTGTCAACGACGCCCATGGGGACAACCATCCACAGCGCCTCGTCCTGCGCCGTCACAAATTCCGGCTCAAACGGACGGTTATAGACGTACTCATCCACCACGTATTTAGCAACGTTAAAGCCGCTGTTGGTGACGTAGTAGTTACTGCGGCCCTGACGCGTGTTGAAGTCGAAGAACTTAAACGAACCATCGCGTTGGTCGTACTTGACGTCGAAGTTGGAGAAGCCCGTGAACTTAAGGTCCTCAAGCAGCTTGCGCACGCCACCCATGAGCTCGTCGTTGGGCTCGGTGATGATGCAGGCGTGGTTGCCGACACCATGGGGCTGATGCTCCTCGAGCAGCACGTGACCCAGGCACATCATGCGAACCTTGCCGTTGCGGTCGGAATAACTGGTAAGCACGCGCATGTACTCGTCGTTGCCGGGCACGCGGTCCTGCAAGATGAGGTCATCGGTGTAGCCACTGGCGTACACATCGCGAATGACCTGCTCCAGCTCGGCGCGATCGGCAATCTCGTAGGCCTTCTTCTGGCCCTCGAACTCGTGCTCCCACCACATGATGCCGTCAGAGGGCTTCAGAATCATCGGGAAGGGAAAGTCGATCTGGTCGAGCACCTCGGCGGAAGCCTCGCCCTGGGCGTTGAGCATCGCCATGGTAAAGGTAAACGTGTGCGGATAGGGTACACCGTGCTTCTCGCACAGCTCGTAGAAGATCTCCTTCTTCTGGCACTGCTCGAGCATACTGTAGGGCGCATAGGGCGCGATGACGTTGGAGGCAAGCTGGCCGGCATCCTGAGCCTGTGCGGCAAGCGCGACGTAGTTATCGCCGCAGCCCATGAGGATAATCTTCTTATCGGGATTGGCCTGTGCAATGCCGTTGACGGTCTCGATCATGACCGGCATAGTGTCGATATCCACATTGGGCGTATAGTCGATAATCTGGCTGCGGTATGCAGGACCCGTCTGATACTTGCCAAAGACCAGGCTCTTGACCTGATGCTCCTCGTAGAAGGCGCGCGCCACCGAATAGGCGTTGATATCGCCGCCGAGCAGCACGGGGATAAACTCGCGCTCTGTAAACTGCAATGCCATGGAAACTTCCTATCATCAACTGCCCGTACGATGGGCGGTCTTTATGCAACTGGTTTATTCTAGCGTGCCAAACTGCCGCTTCCCAAAGTTCCACCATATCTATGGCAAGCAGGCGCTTATGATCGAGCCCGCAGGGTTCCGTAACGTTAAAGTTGAACTCTATGGTTTCTTAACAATTCACTATAACTGCAGGTCAAGACCAAAACCTCAAGTTCAACTTGACCCTTTAGAACCTTTAAGGTTCAAGTTGAGGTCGAAAGCAGTAGTAGAATACCTTTCGAACTATAACCTACGATTGATTGCAGAGGGACTGGATGCAGCATTCGAACCATCGCACCGCAGCGCTCATCGCGTCGAAGCCGGCTCGTATCATCACGAGCGCCGCGCTTGCCGTTACACTGACGGCCGCGCCGATGCTCTCCCCCGTCGCAGCCTATGCCGCCTCGCAGGCAACGCAGGATCAGCTTTCCGCTGCCCAGCAGAAAATCGAAACCGCCACGAGTGCCTACAACGAAGCCCGCACCAAGCTCGAGGATCTGCAGAAGCAAATCGACACTAACGAGGCAAGCATCGAGAAGATCGAAGCCGAACTTCCCGATCAACAGGCCAAGGCGAGCTCCGCCATGCGCGATCTGTATAAGTACCAGAAGGGCACCAACCCCATCGTGAGCTTCCTGGTCAACGCGCAGAGCCTGGGCGAGTTCATCACCACCTGCAAGTACACCAACCAGATCACGAGCTCGAGCGTCGACGAGATCGAAGAGCTCAACAAGATGCAGACCGAACTCGAGCAGAACAAGACCGAGCTCGAGCAGGCCAAGTCCCAACTCGAGACCGAGCAGAAAACCGCCGAGGACGCACTGGCACAGGCCCAGCAGCTTCGCAGCGAAGCCCAGGCAAAGGCCGAGCAGGAGAATGCCGCCGAGCTGGCCAAGCTCGAGGCCGACAAGGCCGCTGCCGCCGAGAAGCTCTCGGGCGAGGGCGTGAGCGGCAACAACTCCAACAGCCAGGCCAATAACGCCAACACCACTATCGACACCACGGTGAACAACTCCAATACCGGCAACTCCGATTACGACTCGTTTATCAACGAGTGGACGAGTCGCATCGACAACTACCTCGCCGGCTCCCCCATGGCAGGCCAGGGTTACAACTTTGCCGTGGCAGCCTGGAACACCGGTGTTGACCCTCGCTGGTCTCCCGCCATCGCCTGCATCGAGAGCAGCAAGGGCCTCTATTGTGCCGGCTCCTATAACGCCTGGGGCTGGAGTGCACGTGGCGGCGGTTGGCGCAGCTTTGGCAGCTGGAGCGAGGGCATCTCCGCTCACGTTGCCTATCTGGGCGCCAACTACGGCTCCACCCTTACCCCGGCAGCTGCCAAAAAGTACTGCCCGCCCACGTGGCAGGACTGGTACAACAAGGTTGCAACCCAGATGAACCGCATCTAAGATCAACGTCAAAGGGCCCCAATTGGGGCCCTTTTTCTTTTACGCGACGGAGGTATCGACGACGCCAGTCGCGTTTGCAATGGCAACAATGATAATCATTGCCAACAAGAGCACACCCATAGCCTTGAGCCAGAGCTTTGCAAGCTTTTTACCGCGGTATCTATCGAGTAGCTCAAACCGCCGGCGAAGGCGGCGTTTGTCGAGCATCACAAAATGGATGAGCACTACGAGACCGTCGACGAAGATAAAATACTCAATCGCGAGAAACCACATCGGGTAGTTTTGGTTGGCGCCCGTAGGATGAAAAACGGCAAAATGGCTTCCGGCAAAGAAAACAAGTAGCGAAAGATAGACGAATGCGTTCCAAATGCGCCCAACGGTGTCGGGAATGCGGGAGAGTAAATTCGGGCGCTCAGGCACCAACGGCAATCCACCCTGAGACTGATCCGTGGGGAGCACGGGCGCAGGGCACACGGCTCGCCGCTCCGGAGGCTCTTGAAAGGAAGCAGCATTCGGCGCGGACGACGCATACGATGCGCGTGCAGCGTGCCCTAGCGCCTTCGCGCTTGCAAAGCGCTTGTCCGGATCGAGCGCCATCGCCATGCAAATAACATCGGCAAGCGAGGCGGGGACGTCACGTGCCTCGCATTGCTCGCGTATGTTCCGACCTGGCTTGGGATCGGCCCCCGTCAGACAAAAGAACAGCAGGGCACCGAGCGCATAGACATCGCTGCGCACGCTCGTCTGGCCAAAACCATACTGCTCGGGCGGCGCATAGGGACGCGTGCCAAACTTAACGGTATCGGCATCGGCTCCCTCGCGCCACACGCGAGCGATTCCCAAATCGATAATCACCAGCGATGAAAACGTCATGCCTGTATCGGGCGTATAGTTTGCGCCCGACACGATGATATTCGAGGGCTTTAGGTCGCGATGGATCACCGGAGCGGCCATCTCCCCCGCCGACGCAAAGCCGGCATGGAGCTCCGCAACTGCATCACAAAGGGCGCCAAACAGCTCACAAGCATAATCGGGCGTCGCACCCAAACGCCCCACCAGGGCCCCGAGCGTTTCGCCTTCGATGTATTCCATGACCACGCAAAGCTCGTCGCCCACGCGGCGGCAATCGACAATCCGAGGCAAGTGCTCGTAACGTCGCCCAGCATGCTGGGCCGCAAACAGGCGTTCATACGCCCCGCCAATCTGGGCCGACGCGTCGATGCGCTTGCGAACAAAGGGGCCAAGAGATCCTCCGCCGGAGCCCTCAAAGTACACGAGCTCGGTCGTCTCGACGTCGGAGCGCTTGAGCACGCGGTCTACGCGATAGCTGCCATCACGCTCAAGTGACGCCAGGTGTCCGGCGAGTGCAACGGTCAGCTCGTCATCGGAATATGTTGGTTTCTGAGTATCCATAGCGTCCATAATAACGCAGGGCACGGACGCCCCATGACGCCCGTGCCCTGCACGTTCTAAATATCGTGAACGGCGCTTTCGCCGGTAGCTAACCGTTAGCTCACCGTCTCCTCGCCAAAGCGATACAGTTCCTCGTTGACCTTTTGCAGACTGCAGCCACGATCGATACAGAAAATGATGATGGCGTCACGGCGGTCCTTGCAGTTGAGGACATTGGCGCCCGCCGCCGTCAAGGCGCGGTTGGTCTCCTTGAGCGTCAGCGCCATGGCAAAGGCAATCTGCAGCACCTTATTGCGGCTCGGATGCCGCGCACCGGTAAAGATCTGATAGCCAAACGTCTCGTTGAGGTCGGCCATACGCACCACGCGCGAACGCTCCAGCCCCTTTTCTTCCAAAAGCTGTTTCAGATACTCCGAAAGCGACGGGGCGGCAAAGTCGTGCTCTTTGATATAGTCCTCGATACTCGGGGCGTCAAGCAGCTCGTTGAGCAACTCTTCGGTTAGCTTCTTATCGGGCATACGGCCTCACCTCCCCAGATCGCATAGTAATCATGCTGTTTATTCTAGTTAAAAGCCGCTCACATCAGAACGTTCCCAGCTGGCAACCTGATCGGGAGATACCGTGCTCATCGCTTCGAACTTCCAGGTGCCGCCCGCTTTGAGATGGTTGGTGTTCGCAAGAGCCGTTCCCACCTGATTGCCGTCTGCGTCATACAGAACATACTCAATCTGAATGTAGTTTTGCTCTTTATCCGTATTATTGGTCAACGTGCCCGTGATCTTATACGCAAACTGATTAGACGTATCACCGGCCTCATCCGAAACCGTATAGGGTTCTTGTGCCTCTTTTTGCTCCTCGACTTGCTGGGTCTGTTCGGCAGGCTTTGCTGCATCACCCGTAGACGAATCAGACGAGTTACCGCCCATAGAACCTACGACGCCGGCAACAACGAGCACCACGATGACACCCAGAATGATCTTGCCGATCGGCTTCTTTCCCTCTTTTGCCATTATGCATCCTTCCTACGATCCGGCTACCGCGCCGGCACACAGCACATCGTAGGAGGCAGCGAGCTCAAATTCATTAGCTGGGAGCTAATGTCGCAACACAGCTTGCCATCTGGCACTCATTGAGTCTTTTTTCCTTCACCGAATTCATGCCTTTGTTGTTGACTATTAAACATTTAGACGTAAACTGCTTTGTTACCTTGTCAACATCTGAAAGGAACCTCATTGGGAAAAGACGTACTGGTGCAGCAACTCGTCGACTCATTCGACAGCTGGCCCGCCAAAAATTCCGGTTGCGGATCGTCCCGCATGACACAAGAGCTCTATCCTTTTGACAAGCTCTTCTCTCCCATCAAAATTAACAAGCTCACCGTCAAAAACCGCATTGTCATGGCGCCGATGGGCAATATCGACATGTGCGAGGAAACTGGTCGTCCCAGCGACATGATGCTGCAGTACTTTTTCGCCCGCGCCAAAGGCGGCTGCGGCCTCATCACAACAGGACTCGTACCGGTAAGCCACGGCATCGATACCACGGTCACCGAGCTGGACAAGCTCACCTATTTCCCGCGCATCGATCGAAGCCGAACCGTTATGGCAGGCTGGCGCGACCTTCCCCAAGGTGTCCATGCCTTCGGATCGCGCATTTTTGTCCAGCTTACGGCCGGACTCGGCCGCGTGGGCAACCCGCAATGCCTCATCACGCAAAAAAAGTTTCCGGTCTCGGCGAGTTTCTTGCCTAACTACTACATCCCCGCCATTCCATGCATGCGCCTCTCGGATCAAAAGCTGCGCCGTATCGTAAACAATATCGGCCAAGCGGCGGCCGATGCTCATGCCATGGGCATCGATGGCGTCTATTTGCACGGGCACGAGGGTTATCTTATCGAGCAGCTCGGAAACCCCGCCTTTAACCATCGCAAGCTCGGACGTTATGCCGATTGGCGTCAGTTTGGCCTCGATATGATCAAAGAAATCCGTCGCCGCGTTGGGCCCGACTACCCCATCATGTACCGCATCGACCTTTCGCTTGCACTCGAGGAAACCTATGACGAGCAGGTCATGAATTCGACCTATCTGGGACGCATGCGCGGCGGCCGCACAGTCGAACAGACCCTGGGTTATATGGAAGAGCTCGTGGCGGCGGGAGTAGACATCTTTGACGTCGACCTTGGTTGCTATGACAACTGGTGGATGCCCCACCCGCCTGCGAGCATGCCCGCAGGCTGCTTCGTTCCCGTGGCGCGCGCCGTTCGAGAGCGCTTTGCCGCCGACAATATCCGCTCCAATGCCGGCCTTCCCGTACCCGTTGTCGCGGTGGGTAAGTTGGGCTACCCCGACATTGCCGAACGTGCCCTTCGCAATGGCGACGCCGATATGATCATGCTCGGACGCCCGCTGCTTGCGGATCCCGAGTGGCCCAACAAGGCGTACGCCGGTCGCGTGGCAGATATTCGCCCCTGCATCGGATGCCAGGAAGGATGCCTCAACGAGTTTGTCGAAGGGGGCCATCCGCAGTGTGCCGTCAATCCACGCTGCAGCTTTGAATACCTCATGCCCCAGACACCCGCTCCCGCCAAAGAACCCAAACGCATAGAGGCGATAGGAGCCGGACCCGCCGGGATGGTCTGTGCGCTAATCGCCGCGCGTCGTGGCCACGACGTAAAGCTCATCGATGCCGAAGATGAACTTGGAGGAAAACTCCTCTCCGCCAGCGCCGCCCGGATCAAGTTCGACCTCGATAACTACCGATCATATCTTGTTCGACAGGTGCGCGAGCAGGCAGAAAAACCCAACGGGAACCTGACACTCGAACTTGGACGGGCAGCACGCGCCGAAGATCTTGCAAAAGCAGGCTTCGACGCAATCGTGTGCGCGACAGGCACTTCCAATGCAATACCGCCCATCCCCGGTCTTACGGAGCTTGCAGCATCGGGCCATGCCGTGCTGGCAACGCAGCTACTGCGCCAACCTGCGCTGCTTGGCAACGCCAAAACCGTCACCATCATTGGCGGAGGGGCCGTGGGCTGCGAGGTTGCCCAATGGCTCACCGTCGAACACGGCATACCACAGGTCAGCGTAATTGAAATGCTGCCTCACATGATGCAGGGCGCCTGCACGGCAAATCGCGGCCACCTACTCCATACGCTCAGGGGACGCAATGTGCGGCTCCTCAATATGACACGCGTCGAGCGCGCGGAAGTCGGCGGCAAACGCGAGTCTGGAGCCCCATCGAGGTGTGCGCGTCTCCACTTGAGTCGCAACTGCCACAAAAACGTTCCCGACCCCTACGTCTCGTGGTCACCGGTCTTGCCCGAGAACGTCGAAAACCCGCTTGCACCCAAAATCGGCAACGACTGGAAGTCACTCGAGCTAACCTGCGACTTGGTAATCATTGCCTGCGGCGGACACCCCGACGACGCGCTGTTCTACAAACTGCAGCAGACGCACGCCGCTGACGAGCTGCATAACATCGGCGATGGGTTTGCGCCCGGCCGTGTGCTCGAAGCGGTCCGTGCGGCATACCGACTCGGCACCAATATCTAACACGAAAGGATGGGCTCACAGATGAACCTGACCTCCCAACAACAAGCCCTGCTCGACGGCGCCAAGGGCCCCGCCATGGCCAAAGTGGTCAAGACCCTCGTTATGTACGGCGAATGCTTTGGCGCCGAGCGTATGGTTCCCGTGACCGGCGCAAACGGTCATCTTGTCACAAGTTTTGGCCTCTCCATGCTCGGTCCAGTCTATGACCTTATGGATGAGCTGCTGAAAGACGGCGCCCTGTCCGGTCAGTCATTCTCGGTCGACCCGAGGCCCCTTGACCCCGCCGTCCCGGCCAACCCGCTGCAAAAGCTGCTGTTCAAGATTATGTATTCCAAACAAGACGATTATGAGGCACAGCTGCGCAGCATGGGTCTATTGGACAACGATGCTTTCACCTGCACCTGCTACCAGCCCGAGGTTGGCAATCGACCTCGGCGTGGCGACATCCTAAGCTGGGCAGAAAGCAGCGCCGTGGTCTTTGCCAACTCCGTGCTGGGCGCTCGCTGCAATCGCAACTCCGGCATCATCGAGATGTTCGGCTCAATTGCCGGCTTTGTCCCGGAATTCGGCCTGCTCACCGATGAGGGCCGCAAGGCGACCTGGATCATCGAAGTCGACTGTAAGCGCAAGCCCGAAGCGCAAGTGCTTGGCAGCGCCATTGGCATGAAGGTGATGGAAGACGTCCCTTACATTAAAGGCCTCGACCGCTGGCTTGGCCGCGAACTCACACCCGGCACGCAGGACTACCTTAAGGACATGGGCGCCGCCAGCGCATCGAACGGCGCTGTCGGGCTCTACCACGTGGACGGCATCACGCCCGAGGCCGTCGAACAAGGCGAACACCTCATAGCACCAGACGCCCAAATCTATCGCATTGACGACGCCGAGCTGGAACGCATCCGCTCGAGCTACCCCGTTATGTGGAAGAACCCGGGCGCGCGCCCCAAGCTTGCCTTCATCGGCTGCCCCCACCTCTCGTCTGCACAACTCGCCCATTGGGCAGACGCCATCTGCGATGGGCTGAGCGCCTCCGGCAAGTGCCGCGTGCAAGTACCCACCGTACTGACCGCCGCCCCATCCGTGGCAGACGCCTTCCGCAAGACTGCGGCATACAGACGCCTCTCGACTACCGGCGCCGTCGTCTCGAGCATCTGCCCGCTTATGTACACCAACAACCCGCTGTGCGGCAGCATGCCCATCATCACCAACTCCAACAAGTTGCGTACGTACTCGGCATCGCGCTACTACACCGACGACGAGGTGCTCGCCTACGTCACCACCGGAAAACCAATCAAATAGGAAGGCGACTCCTCATGGAAAAAATCTTTCACGGCCGCGTCGTTGTCCCCGGAACTGCCCACGCCAAGGCACTTGTCTCTCACGGAGGGCTCAACACACTCGCATCGTTTCAGAAGGCACTGATGTTTGGCGACAAAAAGGCCACGTGTTCCGACCAAAACAATCCCGACTTGTACGGCAAACCTTTGGCGGGATGTGCCTTGTGTCTTCCGCAGACTATCGGCTCCACCACAGGCGGCATGGTGCTCTTCTGCGCCACCAAAATGGGGCGCCAACCCGCATGCCTGCTGTTTTCCAAACCCATTGACAGCCTTGCCGCCGCTGGCGCGATCCTCTCGGGCGTATGGACCGACACCCCCATGCCCACCATTGACAACCTGGGCGATGAGTTTCTCGATGCTGTGTCGACGGGAGACGCCATCACCGTGACCGAAGACGGCACGGTCATCGTCGGCTAAGGCTATCCGACCCGCCGCCCGCAGATGAACAACGTGTTTCGCCATTTCCCACGCGCGGTGCGGGCGATAATCTTGACGTATTCGATATGCAACACGAAAGGAGTCCCACCATGGGAGCATCGGTATCGGTCGCACAGGGCGCGCCTCTTGATGCAGGCACCTACAAGGCAGACGAGGCAGCCGTCGAGCGCTTTTGCGAATTGCTGCGCATCCCCACCGTTTCGCGTGAGAACATCGCCGAGCGCGACGATGAGCCCTTCAGCCAGTGGATTCCCACGCTTCAGCGACTTTATCCGCATTTCTTTAAAGTCGCCGAGCTCACACGCGTCGACAACTTTGGCATGCTCCTGCGTTGGCCTGGCGCCGATTCCGCCTTGGACCCCATCGTCATGATGGCGCATCAGGACGTCGTGCCCGTCGAGGGCCAAGACTGGAAGCACGATCCCTTTGGAGCCGAGATCTTCGACGGCGAGATCTGGGCCCGCGGATCACTCGACACCAAGTGCATCGTCTCGGCTTTCTTCGAGGCCGCCGAGCATTTGATTGCCCAGGGCTTCGTTCCCCCGCGCGATGTCTGGTTCTTCTCGAGCGATGGCGAGGAAATCGCCGCACCTACTGCAACCCATGCAGTGCAGTGGCTTCGCGAGCATAACATCCATCCCTACATGGTGCTCGATGAGGGTGGCGCCGTGGCAACCGACGCCCCGCTCGGCGTCACCGAACCCGTTGCCATGGTAGGCGTGTCCGAGAAGGGCCACGTCGACCTTACCGTCACGGCGCGCGCCGACGGCGGCCATGCCTCTACGCCTGCGGCAAACGATGCCTGCCGTCTTCTCTGCCGTGTATGCGAGACTATCTCGGCCAACCCCGGCAAGCCGCAGCTCACGCCCGCCGTCGAGGCCACACTGACCGAGTTGGGTGCCCGTAGCAGCGCGACGTATCAGGCAATCTTTGGCAACCTGTGGCTCACGCGCCCCGCGGTTACCAAGATCATGGCCGCCAGCCCCGAGACCTCGGCCATGCTGCGCACAACCTATGCGCTCACGCAGCTCGAAGGCTCCAATGCGCACAATGTGCTGCCACCAGTTGCTCGCGCCAACTTCAACGTGCGCATCGCTCCGTTCGAGACCATCGCCGATGCCGTTGAGCGCGCCCGCAAGCTCGCCGCCCAGCAGTGCCGCGCCTCGGGCGTAAGCCCCGACCATGTCACCGTCGAAATCAACGAGGCGATTCCCTACACCGAGCCCGCGCCCATCTCGCCTTACGAAGACGATGCCGCCTTCAACTACATCCATCGCTGCGTGTCGGGTGTCTATCCCGAGGCCGGCTTTGCTCCCTACGTGCAGAACTCCTGTACCGACTCGCGCGAGTTCAACGAGATCTGCGATCGCGTCTACCGCTTCTGCGGCTTTATCTACTCGGGCGAGGCGCGCAAGCTCATCCATGCCGCCAACGAACGCATCGGCGTCGACGTCTACAAGCGCGGCATCGAATTCTATGTGGCGTTTCTCGCCAACCTTGAACAACTGTAGAACGGGGGCCGATAGCACCCCTCCCCGCTTTTACCGACCAGGAGAACCAGCATGACCCAACCAAATCTTAAGCGGGCGGCCCGGCTCGACACCAAGGCCGTCGCCCTCGCCTCCCTACCCTTTATGGGCATGATCAGCTTTTGGCAGGTCTACGACGGCATCGTTCCCAAGATGCTCACAGGGACCTTTGGCCTATCCAACTCGCTCACCGGCGCGATCATGGCCATCGATAATGTCTTTGGCCTGTTCCTGCTTCCGCTCTTTGGCATCCTCTCGGACCGCTGCGCAAGCAAACTCGGGCGCCGAACGCCCTTTATCTTGGGCGGCTCCGCGGTGGCAATGCTCTCCGTCCCGCTCATCGCGATCGCCAACAACATGGGCAGCCTACCTCTGCTCATTGGCGCGATTATCCTCACGCTTTTGGCAATATGCGCCTACCGCACCATGACGGTCGCCATCGTGGCAGATATTACGCCTCGCCCACTTCGAACCAAGGCGGACTCAATCGAAAAGATCGTCGGCTATGCGGGAACGGGTCTTATGCTCGTCGCCATCTCGGTCATGGTTCCCAAGGCCGACAAACCTGATTATCTTCCGCTCTTTATCTTGCAGGCCGCCTTTATCCTCGTGTCAGCCGTTGTCTACGGCATCTTTGTCCGTGAGCCCGCCCTCGTCGAAAAGATGCGCGAGAAATCGCTGTCAATGGGCATCGACGAGGATCAGATTGACAAAGACGACTCCCCCGAGGCCGGCGGTAAGGAACGCGTTGCAGACACCGACGTGCGTCGCTCCATCATCATGCTGCTCGCCGCAACGTTTTTCTACTACATGAGCTATAACGCCATGACCACCAATATCAGCCGTTATGCCGATTTGTTCTATGGCATGGAGGGCGGTTCCTATGCCATCATCAATATCGTGACGATTGCAGGCGCGCTGCTAAGCTACGTACCCCTGGCAAACCTTTCGCTCAAAATCGGCCGCAAAAAGGTCGCCCTGGGCACCGCCGTCATCATGGTTTTGTGCCCCACGCTTCTTTGGCTGGCACCCGGCTTCTCGCCCGTGTTGTACGGGGTCTTTTTGTTGATGGGCGTCGCGCTGGGCGGCGTGGACCTGTGCGTGTACACGATGATTCTGGAGTGTTGCAGCTCCCAAAGCGTGGGCCGCTACTCCGGTTACTACTACACCGTGAGCATGGCGGCTCAGGTGGCGACGCCGATTCTCTCCGGCATCGTTATGGACGTGGCGCCGTCGATGCTCTTCGCCTACATCACGGCAATGGGCATGATTATGGCCGCGAGCATTGCCGCCGCCAAGCACGGCGATGCCATCTTGATCGACGAGGTCGCTCGCCGCGAGGCAGCCGAGTAGAAGTGCACGCCAATATTGAGCAATTGAGCCGGATGGGGGTATTTCCCATCCGGCTCCATTTTTTCATCCTCAAGAGGCTCGTCGAAGCCTACCCCACCGTGACGGATTCCCCGGTAAAGGCACTGATCATCAACAGGACAAAGAACACCAGGTAGCTGACACTCAGCAGGTACGCAATGATCAGAAAGAAGACCCATCCGACATTGGTCTTGCCATCGGCACGACGTTGCTCGCGAGAGCGGCAAAGCCAAATCGTCACGCCAATGGCCACAATCAACAGCACAAGTGCCGCTGCGGCCAGTCCAGCAAGCGCAAACATCACGCCAATGCTCACAGCAATAACCGGGAGCAGCAGCAAGCCGCACCCGCACCCACCAGGACTGTACACGGCAGTCTGTCGGCGTCGTTCCATCGTCACTCCAACCTCAACATCTTTGAGCGCTACAGCGCAACGGCCTGCTGAACGGGAACGATCTTATCCAGTTCCGGTTCGATGCGCCTCTTCTCTGCCTCGAGATCAAACGCCATCTGGGCTCGAAGCCAGTAGCCATCCATCAGGCCAAAGTAGCGGCAAAGGCGAAGGTCGGTGTCGGCCGTCACGCGACGCCTTCCCAAGATAATCTGCCCAATGCGTTGAGCCGGAATCCCGGTCTCCTTAGCAAGGCGATATTGAGAAATGCCCATAGGGGCAAGAAATTCCTCTTTGAGAAGCTCGCCAGGAGTCACCGGCGGCAGCAAATCAGACGCAGTCTCATCACTTGTGATAATCGACGATTTCGACATTCCAAGCCATCCCCTGTCTCCACTCAAAACAGACCCGATAGCGCTCATTGACACGGATACTATATTGACCGGCGCGATCGCCCTTCAACGCTTCAAGACGATTGCCTGGCGGAACGCGAAGATCATCAAGCGAAGCGCAGATCTGCAGTTGGCGAATCTTCCTCAAGGCGACCCGCTCAAAAGGAATGAACTTCCTAATCCGCACACCCATTGCAAAGCGTTCAGTGTCTTCATCTTTATATGATGCAATCATAGTATCGCCTTACGTTAATAACGTCAAACGTTTCTATAGAGCTACATCTCTATTATAGCGTACATCTGTTCGTATTTTCGAGAAGATGCGTCCCCGTCGACTAACAAAGCAAAAGCAATCGTTTGTAGACATCGAGGCCTTTAAGCAAGATTTCCTCGTCAAAGAGCATGGTATCAGTGTGAAGGGCACTCTTCGCATAAGCTGGGCAGCCGTCTGCGTCGATCGGGTTTTCTTGCGCCTCCGGCACGCCCGTGCCCAGCAGGAAGAACACGCCCGGCAGATGGCGCTGATAGAAGGCGAAGTCCTCGGCAATCAGCAAAGGCTCATCTACGAGCTGTAGCTCGGGCAAGGCGGGCGCGACATTGACAAACAACTCGGGGTCGTTGTCGACCGGCGGATAGCCCTCGGCAAAGTCAAGATCGTACGTGCAGCCCGTTGCAGCGCATGCCTCAT
This sequence comes from uncultured Collinsella sp., assembly GCA_902494585.1. Taxonomy (GTDB): domain Bacteria; phylum Actinomycetota; class Coriobacteriia; order Coriobacteriales; family Coriobacteriaceae; genus Collinsella. The sequence continues at coordinate 16,330 of CABUUD010000010.1, forward strand.
CAAGCACGCGGCGCACGCACTCACGCGCACGGTCGAACATGTCGTCCGTAAACACACGCAGACTGCCGGCAACATGGGCCTCCCCCGCCACCGCATTGCAAACCGTACCGGCCTGCAGCAGACCAAACTTGCCGATACAGGGCTCGTCGGTGCCCAGCTCGTCCATCAGCTCGCGCTCGGCAACCAAAAACTTTGCTGCCGCCAGTGCCGCATCGTGCGACTCCTCAACCGGCACACCATAGGTCTTAGCAATATGGATGCTCGTACCGTGGATATGGATATGCGTCTCGCTCGAACGCGCCAGCAGCGGACCGGAACAACTCGCCAACGTGCCGGCAGGCAGATCGGGCCACACATGGAAGCCAAAAATTCGGTCGACCCCGTAGCGCTCGAACACGCCGCTCTCGCACACCGTCTTGGCGCCACCGGTCGTTTCCTCGGCCGGCTGGAACACAAAGAGCACGTTGCGCTTGATGGCACCCGGCTGCTCGCGAATCGTACGGTCGACATACGTCGCGGCGGCAAGTGCCATGGCCATATGTCCATCGTGTCCGCAAGCGTGCATCTTTCCGGGATGCGTCGAGGCAAAGACCGCACCCGTCGCCTCCGCGATGGGCAGGGCGTCCATGTCGGCGCGAATCGCCGTGGCATGCGTGGCACTAACGCCAGCGTCGAAGAAAGCGCAGACGCAGCTGGGGCACGGATGGGTCACTTCGCAGGTGAGTGGTGCCAACACGCCCTCGATATAGGCTATTGTTTGAGGAAGATCGAAATCGAGCTCCGGAATGCGATGCAGGTCGCGACGATAGCGACGAAGTTCTTGGAGCTCGGTCATAAAGGATCCTTTCATGGGGCATTTCCATTCACACAATATTGTGATGCAAAATTGTGACGCCCTTGTTTCTAGCATATCCCTGCATTTTTTAAACGTTATATACGAATACTCTTGTTTGGTAAAGTGCAACGTGGTAGGGTCGTTACCACTTGATAGAGGCGCGGGCACGAAGAACCGCGGGCGAGCCGGCAGGCTTTGACCCCGTGGGGAGGCGAAACCCGCCGAACTGGGCTTTTCGGGCACGAACAACCTGGTGGGCCTACGGGAAACACCCGCAGGACTGTCTGCAGCAATGCGGGAGCGCTATCCGGACATTGGGTCCACGCTATGCGGATTCGATGCGCAGATGGCGCCGTCTGGATAGCGAGGTTTACGGGACATGGCATTGACCCCCAACGAGGCATATGCGGCCAAGCAGCCGTTTGTGGACAAGGAGACGCTCGAGCATATCGTCGAGCAGTTCCCCACGCCGTTTCATCTATATGACGAGGCGGGCATCCGCCGCAACATGCAAGAGGTGCGCGATGCCTTTGCATGGAACCCAGGCTTTAAGGAATACTTTGCCGTCAAGGCAAATCCCAACCCGGCGCTCATCTCCATTCTCAACGAATACGGCTGCGGCTGCGATTGCTCGAGCTATACCGAGCTCATGATCGCCCGCTCGCTGGGCATCACGGGACACGACATCATGTTCTCGTCCAACGACACGCCGGCAGCGGACTTTGAGCTCGCCGACAAATTGGGCGCCATCGTCAACTTTGACGACATCAGCCACATCGAGTTCTTTGAGCGCGTCGCGGGCCCCATCCCCAAGACGGTCAGCTGCCGCTTTAATCCGGGCGGCCTGTTCCAGCTCTCCAACGGCATCATGGATAACCCCGGCGACTCCAAATACGGCATGACCACCGAGCAGCTCTTTGAGGCTTTCCACATGCTCAAGGCCAAGGGCGCCGAGAATTTTGGCATCCATGCCTTCCTTGCCAGCAACACCGTCACCAACGACTACTACCCCAAGCTCGCGCGCATCCTCTTTGAGCTTGCCGTGCGCCTGGAGTGCGAGACCGGTGCACATGTCGCCTTCATCAATCTGTCCGGCGGCGTCGGCATCCCCTATCTGCCCGAGCAGCAGGCCAACGACATTCACGCCATCGGCGAGGGAGTGCACGCGGCCTACGACGAGATCTTGGTTCCCGCCGGCATGGACGATGTGGCGATCTGCACCGAGATGGGTCGCTTTATGATGGGCCCCTACGGATGCCTGGTCACCAAGGCCATCCACGAAAAGCAGATCTACAAGGACTATATCGGCGTGGACGCAAGCGCCGTCGACCTCATTCGTCCCGCTATGTATGGTGCCTACCACCACATTACGGTAATGGGTCAGCCGGGTGGCCCTAACAAGACCGCAACACCGGTCACGAACACGTATGACATCACGGGCAACTTGTGCGAGAACAACGACAAGTTCGCCATCGACCGCGAGCTACCGCAGATCGACATGGGCGATGTGCTCGTGATCCACGATACCGGCGCGCATGGCTACTCCATGGGCTACAACTACAACGGACGGCTGCGCTCCGCCGAGGTCCTGCTGCGTCCCGATGGCTCAGCCGACCTCATCCGCCGCGCCGAGCGCCCGGGCGATTATTTTGCCACGCTCGACGTGCTGCCGAGCGGCCGAGAGCTGCTGGCCAAGTCGCGCGCCGAAAGTGCCCGCCGTCGCGCCCAAGACGAGCGCCTGGCAGTCGCAGCTCAATGGAACAAACGCATCCAGATCGCGGACGCGAAGGAGAAGAACATGGACATCCGCAATCTCGAGGGCTCAATCGTCGCCCTTGTTACGCCGTTTAAAAAGGACGGCAGCGTCGACTTTGACGCACTCGAGCGCCTTATCGATTTCCACCTGCAAAACGGCACCGACGCCATCCTCACCCTGGGCACCACCGGCGAGAGCGCCACGATGACCGACGACGAGGACAACTCCGTTGTCGCCGCAGTGGTCAAGCAAGTTGCAGGACGCATCCCCGTCATCGCCGGCTCGGGCTCCAACTCCACGCAGACCATGCTCACCAAGTCGCTCACCTACCAGGGCCTGGGCGCCGACGGTCTGCTGCTCATTACCCCCTACTACAACAAGTCCAACGAAGAGGGCATCTACCAGCACTTTAAGACCGTCGCCGATGCCGTGGACATCCCCTGCATCCTGTACAACATCCCCGGCCGTTGCGGCTGCGGCATCAGCGAGCGCAACGTAGAGCGCCTGGCCGCACATCCCAACATCATGGGTATTAAGGAAGCCTCGGGCAACGTCGCCTACGCGGCCAAGATCGCCCACCTGCTGTCCGACGACTTCCGCATGTACTCGGGCGAGGACGCCCTCACCGTGCCGCTCATGAGCCTGGGCGCTTCGGGCACCATCAGCGTGTGGGCCGACGTTCAGCCGCAGCTCGTGCACGACATGTGCCGCGCCTATCTGGACGGTGACGTGGCACGTGCCCGCGATATCCAGATTGCCGGTCAGCCGCTCATCAACGCCCTCTTTAGTGAGGTCAACCCCATCCCCGTTAAGGAAGCGCTCGCCCAAACGGGTATGATCGAGGCAAACTACCGCATGCCGCTGTGCCCCATGGCAGACGACACGCGCGCTGCACTTACCGATGCTCTGAAGGGAGCTGGTCTGCTTGATTAAGACCGTCATTATGGGAACGGGCCGCATGGGCTCGCTCATCCGAACCACCGCCGAGGGCGTTGTCGACGCCGCCGGTCAGCCCGTTTTTGATATCGTCGCCCAGATTGGCTTCGATTTGAGCGAGCTCGAGAACGCACCGGCCGCCGATGTAATCATCGACTTCTCGAACGTCGTTACCTTCGATGCCGTCGTCGCCTATGTCGAGCGCACGGGTGCCGCGTTGGTCTCGGGCACCACGGGCTACACCCCCGAGCAGATGGACCGCCTACGCGAGCTGGGCCAGAATGCCCGCGTTATGCACTCGGGCAATTACTCCATCGGTATTGCAGCCCTGCGTCATCTGGTAGCGCAGGCCACACACGAGCTGCCCGGCTTTGACTGCGAGATCGTCGAGACGCACCACAACCAAAAGGTCGATGCCCCCAGCGGCACAGCCAAGTTGCTGCTCGATGCCGTCGTCGAAGCTGAGCCCGAGGCAGGCTACCACCCCGTCTATGGCCGCGAGGGCATGTGCGGCGTGCGTGACCCCAAGGAGATCGGTATGCACTCGCTGCGCGGCGGCACCGTCGCCGGCGTGCACGAGGTGAGTTTCTTTGGCCAGGACGAGGAGGTCACGCTCACCCACCGCGCCACGAGCCGTCAGATCTTTGTCAACGGCGCCTTGGCGGCCGCGCAGAAGCTCGTCACCCGCGAACCCGGCTTCTATACGTTCGACCAGGTCATGTTTGCCTAACCAGGTATCAACCGAATCCACCCAAAGGAGAGATAGCAAATGAGCAACGCAGCCGAGATGGATGCACAGGAGATTATCAACTACATCGCCACCGCGCCTAAAAAGACGCCCGTCAAGCTGTATGTGCGCGAGAAGCCCGGCATGAAGGTCCAGTGGGGTGATGCGCACGTCTACGGCGGCCGTCGTGGCAAGACCGTCTTTGGTGACTGGGATGAGCTCAAGGCAATCCTCGACGCCAACGCCGACTCCATCGACTACTACGACGTAGAGAACGACTGCCGCAACTCCGCCGTGCCCATGCTCGACCTCAAGGGTATCAACGCCCGCATCGAGCCGGGCGCGATCATCCGCGACCGTGTCGAGATTGGCGATCGCGCCGTCATCATGATGGGCGCCATCATCAACATCGGCTCCGTCATTGGCGAAGGCTCCATGATCGACATGGGCGCTGTGCTGGGCGGCCGCGCCACCGTGGGCAAGAACTGCCACATCGGCGCCGGCACCGTGCTGGCAGGCGTCGTGGAGCCCGCCAGTGCCACGCCCGTCATCATCGAGGACGACGTTATGATCGGCGCCAATGCCGTGGTCCTGGAGGGCGTGCACGTAGGCAAGGGCGCTGTCGTTGCCGCCGGCGCCGTGTGCGTCGAGGACGTCCCCGCCGGTGCCGTCGTGGCCGGTGTCCCCGCCCGCGTCATCAAGATGCGCGACGAGAAGACCGACAGCAAGACCGGCCTGGAAGAGGGTCTGCGCCAGCTCTAGGGTTACGCGGTTTTACCAAACCGCGTAACTAGTCGACGCTGCACCTTTGGTTCCGTCGTTCTAACGAACGACGGACCGGTCGACGCTGCAAACGCCCCTAAGCGAGCAATCTGACGTTCAATCGTCGGTCGCGTACCGAAGTACGCTTCCCCCCTCTTTCACGTCACCTTGCTCGCTTAGGGGCGTTTTCGCTGACTTATGCTCAACCTGAACGTAATTCAGCCCCAAGCAAAAAGGCCGAAGCTCCATTGGGGCTTCGGCCTTTGCTTTGTCTGCAGTTCAAACGCAGTTTATCGATTCTCAATTGACCCGATGTTTTTGAGCTCGATAGAGATGAGGCCGTTGGGCTCGTTGACAAACTCGATGTACTCGGAGTTCGAACCCATCTCGGCCGGAAAGCTGATCTCGATACCCGTGTCGGTACGGATCTTGTGATTGCGCACGGCCGCGCGCTCGACCTGCTTGCGCTCCACGGGCACGCGCTCGGGCATCTTCTCCTCGGTCAGCGCCGCACGCACGCTCTCCTTGATAACCGGCTCGTCCTCAAAGACCTCATCGACGATATCCCAAGGCGGCAGCTCCTCATCATCCTCGACCTTCTCGGCAACGGCGGCTTTGACCTTGGCGAGCGCTACGGCCGTGTTGGCGCCGTGCTCTTCAGCGACCTCCTCGACCACGCGCGTCACCGTGTCGATGACCTCCTTACCCGAAACACCCGTGTCACATTGCAGCAGGCCGTCGGGAATGAGCATGCGATCCTCGCCGGCAATCTTGCGCTTCTTATCCACATAGCCGATCTCCATGGTGCTTGCACGCACGATTGCATAGCTCGGCACCTTTTGCGAAGGGTTCGGCAGAATGGCGTAGTGGCGCGCGATGTCGTTACGCACCTCGCCCTCTTCGCGACCCACCTCGTGCATGAATGCCTGCTTAGAGCCCAGCAGCATCACGGCAAACCAGCGGGCATCCTCATCATCGTCAAAGTCCGCCACAAGCACGTCAGTGGACTCGGCTTTCTCGGCTTTGGTGAGCTCAGAAGAGATAAACTCCGCAATCTGCTGCGACAGGTCCACGAACTCACGCTCGCCAAAGAAATAGCCCTTGAGTTCGCCGCCAAACGCAGAGTTCTCGGCAAACGTGGCACGTTTATTGTCGGCCGAGGTTCGTGCGCGGCGCAGATGCGTGGTCACGAAGTTGCGCACGGTACGGCTTTCGATATCGAGCTCGCGCTGGCTCATAACGTTGACGGCAGAGTCAAAGTCCAGGATATGCAGAATCGCGTGATTGATTTTCATATACGGCATTCCGTTCTAGATCGATTTCGGCACGAACCAGTATAGCGGTCGAGCCCGCTCCAGGCGTATCGAAGATTGGCGCATCGGGGACAGGTTGCTCTGCACCAATGGTTAGCGCAGGAACTCGGACTGCCACACCTCGAGCTGTTCTGCCAGGCTCTTACCGCTAGAAGGCACGCTGAACTCGGGACGTTTGGGCAGCAGCGCACACTTAAGAATTGCCACGATGGTCTGCGAGACAAAGCGTCGCGTATCCTTGTCAAAGCCTTGCGCAGCCTGGAGCATCACGGGCAGGCTCTCGCGCAGATTTCCTGCGATATCCGCAAACCGCTCAGCACCCGTAGCCTCAAACACGGAGAACAACGCATCTACAAAACGCTCGCGTTCGCTAGGCGACACTGCAAGCAGCATCTCGCGAATGGAGCCATCAACGTATCGAGCACCGGCGGACAGGCGCTCACAGTACACGAAGTCGCGACCATCAACCACCCAGCTAAAGGGATTGTGCTGCAGCAGGCTGAACTCGGTGCTCTCAACGATGGCATAGTCCTCCTGTGTCTCGAACATCATGCCAAAGATCGACGACCGAGGTAGTGTCTTATCGATTCGACCGGAAAGATCGACAAAGGCGTTGCCGTTCAGAAACTCCTCGACGAAACCCGGACCATCATGGGAATACGCCCGTTCGATTCGCGCGCGGGTGACATCGGAGCACATCGCCGCACCGTACACCGCAAGGTTTCCACCCTTGGAATGACCTCCGCACAAAAGCGGCCCGTCAATCGCATCCGCCGCCTCGTCCACATAACGCGCCGCGGATTCCTGGGCCGGCACAGGACACCGGAACGCCATGTTAAAGTCCTCTTTCCAGCCCACAATCGTGCTGTCGGTCCCCCGGAAGGAAAGATAGCTAAACCCCGCCGGAAACCGGAACGCCATGGCTGCAAACTGCTCTGTCGCCACCACATCGCTCACGGCACGATAGCCGCAAACGTGCACGCCACGGTAGCGAGGGTTTGCTGCCACGGCCTCCAACAAGGCACGGCTTCCCTCTGGATTCCACAAGTCGTCAATCATGTCCCGGTAGCACTCGGCACGCAGCAGCTCGCGTACGTCTAGGCCCTGCCAGTTCGTCAGCTCCGCCATATCACCCGGCAAACGCAAATAGGACAACCACGCAAAGACGAGGCTATCCACCGCGCAGAACGGCCTCTCCTCAAACGGATCAAACGCCGTCTGGGCATAGGTCAAAAAATTAGGCGAATCCGACATGGCCCTCCCATCAACTATGGTGCATTGGGGTCAGGTTACCTTGCACCAAAAAGGCGCCTGGGCCGTGTGGACCCGGACGCCTTCATTGTAACTTTTTGCTCTAGCAAGCTTGATTTAGCAGGAGAAGTCGACGCTGTCGATGATGTCCTTAAGGGCCTTTGCAGAGACGGTGAGCTCATGCTGCTCGTCATCGTTCAGCGGCACGGGAACGCGGCAGACGACGCCGTCGCGGCCAACGACCGTCGGCATGGAGATGGCCAGATCGGACAGGCCGTACTCGCCCACCATGAGCGAGGAGACAGGCAGAACGGTCTGCTCATCGCGCATGACGGCAGTGCAGATGCGCTTGACGGCCATAGCGACACCGTAGTAGGTGGCGTGCTTCTTCTCGATGATGGTGTAGGCGGAGTTCTTGACGTCCTCGGCGATGCGCCTCTCGGCAGCCTCATGCTCCAGGTGGCCGTGAAGCTCACAGAAGGTGTTCAGCGGCACGCCGGCAACCTGAGCGCTGGACCAAGCGACGAACTCGGAGTCACCGTGCTCGCCCATGACGTAGGCCTGGACATCGCGCGGGTCAACCTCGACGTGAGCGCCGAGCATCTGCTGCAGACGGCCGGTGTCGAGCACGGTGCCGGAGCCGATGACATGACCCTCGGGCAGACCGGACATCTTGATGGCGGCGTAGGTCAGAACGTCGACCGGGTTGGAGACGATGAGCAGAATGCCGTCGAAGCCAGACTTCTTGATCTCGGGAATAATGGACTTAAAGATGCTGACGTTCTTATTGACCAGGTCCAGGCGGGTCTCACCGGGCTTCTGGGCAGCGCCAGCGGTGACGACGATCATGGCGGCGTCGGCTACATCGGAATAATCGCCGGCGTAGATCTTCATCGGCTCGGCAAACGTCATGCCGTGCGCGATATCCAGAGCCTCACCCTCGGCGCGGTTCTTGTCCACGTCGATAAGGACCATCTCGGAGAACAGACCGCTCTGCATCAACGCGAACGCCGAAGACGAACCGACGAAACCGCAGCCGACAATAGCGACCTTCTTCTCGTTAACCATTAGAAACTCCCATCTCTCTCCACAAACAAGCCGCCCGGGAACGACCCGAGCGGCTTGCCGTAATCCCAATACATCCAATCGGGACTTTGATTATGCTCCTATTCGCAGCCAAATATCGACCGTTTGCCGAAATTATTTGCAGAATTCGTAAAATAACTGCACGAAATCGGTTTCGAGCTATTGACGAGCCGAAATAGCTTTCTAATACAGGCCCGCTTCGCGGATGGCCTCGACAGCCAAAGCGATCTGGTCGGGCGGCAAAACCAGCGCCATACGCACGTGCCCCTCGCCCGAAGGACCAAAGCTCGCGCCCGGCGTCACCACAACACCGGCCTTCTCCATGAGCTCCTCGCAAAACGCCATGGAATCGGTGCGACCACCGGGAAGCTTGGCCCACACAAACATGGAGCCATGCGCGTTGGGACGCTCCCAGCCCAGGCCCTCAAGACCGTCGCACAGGGCATCGCGACGCTCCTGGTACTTCAGACGCTGCGCCTCGACCTCATCACGCGGACCGTTCAGGCAGGCGATAGCAGCCTTCTGGATCGGGAAGAACATACCGAAGTCGATCTGGCCGCGTAGCTTGGCAAAGGCAGAGACCACGTCCTCGCGGCCGACCAAAAAGCCGATGCGAGCACCGGTGACGTTAAAGGACTTGGAGAGCGAGAAGAACTCAACGCCCACCTCGAGCGCACCGGGATACTGCAAGAAGCTGCCGCCCGGCTCGCCGTCGAACACGATGTCGGAGTACGCGTTGTCATGGACGATGAGCAGGTCGTGCTCGCGGGCAAAAGCGATGATCTCCTCGTAGATCTCGGGCGTGCCCACCGAGCCCACCGGGTTGGCGGGCAGCGACACGATCATATACTTGGCGCGGTCGGCCACTTCGGGATCGATGCCCGCCACATAGGGCAGGTAATTGTGCTCGGCAACCAGCGGATAGTACTCGAGCTTGGCATCGGCGATCTTGGCACCCGCCTCAAAGACCGGGTAGCACGGATCGGGAACCAAAATAGTGTCGCCCGGATCGAGCAGGGCCAGGCCCAAATGGCCCACGCCCTCCTGCGTGCCGTTGCACGACTGCACCATGGACGGCGTAATGCCGGAGACACCAAAGCGACGCTCATAGTAATCGCACACGGCCTGCTTGAGTTCGGGCAGGTCACGCAGGGCATACTTCCACATCTCGGGATCTTTGGCTGCTTGCGTGAGCGCCTCGACCACGTGGTCGTACGGCTTAAAGTCGGGCGTGCCCACGCTCATGTTGTAAATGGTCTTGCCCTGAGCCTTCAGCGCGAGCAGTTTGTTGTTGAGCGAGGCGAAGACCTCCGCGCCAAAGCGGTCGAGACGCTGCGATGCCTGCATGGTGCCACCTTTCGATATGAAAAACGCGGCGCTCCGACAAGAGCGCCGCGCGATACGGGCCATCAGATTGCAAAAGTGTAACGCTTGCAACCCCCGTATTGGTTCAATTTAGCCAACCTTAGTCAATTGCATTGAGCGCATCGATCTGCGCAAGCCACAGACGCGAGCTGGCGTCACTCGGCATACGCCAATCGCCGCGCGGGCTGAGCGTCACCGAGCCCACCTTGGGACCATCGGGCAGGCAGCTGCGCTTAAACTGCTGAGCAAAGAAGCGACGGTAGAACGTACGCAACCACGTGTGGACGGTCTTGGCGTCGTAGACGCCCTCGAAGCTCTTGAGCGCCATGCGGTAGATCTTGCCGGGCTCAAAGCCAAAACGCAGCAGGTAGTAGAGGAAGTAGTCGTGCAGCTCGTACGGGCCCACCAAATCCTCAGTCTTCTGTGCAATCTCGCCGTCGCCCGTGGGCGGCAGAAGCTCGGGGGACACCGGCGTATCGAGGATGTCGAGCAGTGTCTCGGCAATGCGCCCGCCAAAGACATCGGCGGCATAACGCACCAAGTGACGCACGAGCGTCTTGGGCACGCTCGCGTTGACGGCGTACATGCTCATGTGGTCACCGTTATAGGTAGCCCAACCGAGCGCCAACTCCGACAGGTCGCCCGTGCCGATGACAAAACCGCCAGCCTGGTTGGCCAGATCCATCAGAATCTGCGTACGCTCGCGCGCCTGGCTGTTCTCGTAGGTCACGTCCTGCACGGCCGGATCATGCTCAATGTCCTTGAAGTGCTGCTCCACAGCCGCATGGATCGAAACCTCGCGGAAGCTCACACCCAGGTCGCGAGCGAGCGACTCGGCGTTCGACTTGGTGCGATGCGTCGTGCCAAAGCCGGGCATGGACACGGCCGTGATACCGGTGCGCGGCAGCCCCAGTGCATCGAAGGCGCGAACTGTCACGAGCAGCGCGAGTGTGGAATCAAGGCCGCCCGAAAGACCGATGGCTGCAGCCTTGGTACCCGTATGGGCAAGGCGGGTCTTGAGGCCGGCGGTCTGCAGGTCGAGGATGGTCTCACAGCGCTCGGCCAGGTCGCCATGGTCGGCCGGCACAAAGGGAGCGCGGGGGAAGACACGGTCGATGTCGAACGCATCGCGCAGGACAGGTTCGTCTGTCAGCACGCCCTCAAACGAAAATTCAACGGTCGTGGCCTCCGGTGTATCGTCCGTGCGCGCCCACGTCGTCGAGCGGCGGCGCTCGGCAACCAGACGGTCAAGATCGACATCGGCGACGGCCATATCGCAGGTAAGCAGTTTGGTGGCGGCGAGCTTGGAGCCGTTTTCGTAGATAAGGTTCTCGCCTGCAAAGACCATATCGGTCGTGGACTCGCCCTCGCTCGCATCCGCATAGGCATAGGCGCAGTACAGGCGCGCACTCTGATTGGAGATGAGACTGCGGCGATAGTCTGCCTTACCGATAATCTCATCCGAGGCCGACGGGTTGAGAATCACCGTCGCACCGGCAAGCGCCATCTCGGTCGAAGGCGGCGCCGGCACCCACAGGTCCTCACAGACCTCAACGCCCAGCACCAGGTCCTCGGCGCCCTCATCACAGCAGCGGTAGACAAGCCCCGAACCCAGCGGAACCGGACCCTGACCGGCAAATTCAACCCACACGGGATCCGCAGGCGCCGGAGCAAACCAGCGGCGCTCGTAGAACTCGCCATAGTTGGGCAGATACTTTTTGGCCGTAAGACCCAAAAGCTCGCCCGCGCAGCACACGGCGGCGCAGTTGTAGATATTCTCGGCAACTGCAACGGGAAGACCGATGGTAAAGACAATCGGCAGCTCACGAGTCTCATCGAGGATATGCACCAAAGCAGCCTCGCAGGCATGCAGCAGCGTGCGATTATGGAACAGGTCGGCCGCGGTATAGCCGCACAAGTTGAGCTCGGGCAGCACCAGCGCGCGAACGCCGCGCTCGGCAGCCTCGCGAACAGCCGCCAATGCAACCTCGACATTGTCCTCGACATCGGCAACGCGAATCTGCGGCGACGCCGCCGCCACACGCAAAAAGCCATCGTTCTTATTAGCCGAAACGCAGCATTGCCTTGTTGATCTGGACACTGGAGGCCCCTTCTACCCTGAGATTCAGTCTAACGGACGTTCACATATCTCTAACTAGCCAAAGCAACCTCCCAGTTTACTGAGAGGCCAACCTGTGCTAAGAGCATGTATTTCAATAATATCTTTAATTAAAAAGGAGAAATCGATAATCGACTTCTCCTTTAAGCGAGGCGAGTAAATTTCGAAACTAATGGCAGAATTTATCCATGTAGTCCTCAAAGTCGAACACTTCTACCACGACGCCCTCTTCCTGAAACTCTTTCAGTTGCTCCAAGAGATCTTTGTTAATAACGTCCATGCAGAAACCTCCTCTATCTAATCAATTGTAGTATATCTGCTTTCATGCAATTATCAACCAACTTGTTTAGTTGCTCCTCGTTTGCCGATAGTCCCTCTTTTTTCAAAATGTCGCGCACCTCGTTCTTAGTAATCGGCTTTTCAAACAACGAAAGCAAAGCGAACGAAAAATCATTAACCGCACACATTCTATGGGTGGCACAACTCAGCAGTACTCTTAACCCCTCTTTTGAGCGTCCGACTTCTTTCACAAACGAACTTTTAACCAATTGAAAACCATTATCGTGCATTACATAATCGGCATCGATATTTGTATTCAGCAATCCATAATGCAACAGTTCTTCTATCGCCCTTGTCAGCTCGAGGTCGCCCTGATCAAGGATAAGAGAAATGCTACAATCGGCCTCCAATAAACGGGCCAACTTAAGGTATACCAACTGGGAAACAGCATAGACATGATGGTATTCAGAATTATAGAAGTAGGCAAATGGCTCAACGAGCACGACAGAGGTCTTGGAATCCAGCCAGATTCGATCAGCTGGATTTAGACTAGTTAGCCGTCGCTTTACTTTGGTCAAATGTCCCTTATACCTGACAGCGTGAATAGAATCTAGGATCCAGGTCACCTCTGAAATATGAAGCCGCTGGGGCAAGTCAATTGTGTCGCTACCGTTTATGACCTCTTGCATATAAAAATCAATATGATGCTCATCAGATAAGGATTTTGCTTCATTTAAAGTTAAACCAGTGCCTGAAACATAATCCACTTCGAGGCGCAAATCCTCATATTGGGACTTCGGCATTACAGAGACACCATACTTATCGGGATGATTCCAAACATCCGACCCCATAACGAGACCAAAATTCGTAAATCCTCTCGTGGAATATGGAACACCACATACCTGTTTTGAATAATTCAAAACATTCTCTGTATAAGCTAAGGTGTTCAGAGCCTCTTCTTTAGTTTCGGTCGGAAAGCCAATCATAAAGAATAGATGAACAGGAATACCCGCATTGAGACAATCATGGATATTGCGATCAATCCAATCAACTCTCGTGTTCTTCTTCATTAGATCAAGAACTCTTTGGTTGTATGACTCGAGGCCAAACTGAATCTGCCTACATCCACTTTGGTATATCTTGTTGAAAACGTCTGTACTTAGGGTTGGAGAGAACCTCGTTTCTCCATGCCAGAAAAACGTTTTTCCCGATGCGTTTATTTCATCCGCGAGTTGCTCCATTCTTTTGCCTTCGAATGTTTCATCCACAAAAGAGAAAACTCTCGTGCCGTATTTTTCATTTAACCGACACATTATTTCAAATACTCTCGATATAGGCATCTTTCGGTAACAACCACCGGTAGCACCGGGAATGGTGCAGAAGGCGCAATGATTAAAACACTGCCTAGAGGAATAAACCGGCAATATTAACTCAGGCATGAAGTATTTAGAAAGGGCGAAGCCATCGAAATCGGGAACTGTATCGTTGATAAATGTTTGCTCAATCCGATGGTTTTTATATATCTTTCCACCTTTAGCATGGCAAAGGTTTGGAACACAGTCGAGATTGTCATCACCAGAGTCAAGAGCCTCAAGAAGACGTGCAAGCGGCTCTTCGCCGTCATACATCATTATCGAATCAATGTATTCAAAAAAGGGATGCCATTCTTTCATGCAGTCATCTGCTAAACGAGTAATGTAATTGCCGCCCAATGAGACGTGTTTAACAGATGGACATTCTTCTTTAATCAGTTTCGCTAACGTAACTGCAGAAATCAATTGGAAACAGCCGCTCACCGAAATCCCAATAAACTCGATTTTTTCCCTCTGAATACGCTTAAGAAAGGCAGTTTCATAGAAGGAAATAAACGGATTATGCAAGGTATCCGCAAGCGATTTCATTATTTCTGGTGTCGAATAATAATCATAGGGCAGATCTATGGAGTTGAACGTGTATTTAACTCCATATGAGACGTGATTTATGATATAGAGTGCATTTCTAAAAATGTTTTCAGCATATTGTCTTTCTTTTAGATTAAAGTATCTCTTCGATCTGAAAATATCTTTTGCCTCGTCAACATTAAGTGCTGACTTTTGTATCAACTCGATTGTTAATTGAACATTCGAACTAAACGAATCCTTTGATTCCCGATACCTTTTACAGCACTCTTCGACATGTCTAAAAGATAGGAGGTCATCGTAAAATTCCACGTTTAAGTCAACAATGTCAACTTTGTATTGTTCAACCTCTTGAAGATATGACTTCAAAACAGGCAAGGCAAGATACGGCCCCACTGGACTCCATCCTGGGGGAAATACTAAAAGCGTTTTAGGCATATCAACGTCACATCTTTCGCAAATAATTCAATTGAAACACAACTACCATCATAATTGAAAATACACCAAGTCCTGTAACGAGAATTGAGAACATCGCGATGCTCGTGAACAGCGAAACAAGGAGTGTTGAAATAACAACAGCAACCGATTGCAAAGACTCCCTAATTGAAAACAGGCTCATCGATTCAGATCCGTCTCTCGCCAAATCCTGCAGCGATGTTATGAGAAGCACATCTTGAATGGCGTTTCCGGCACCGACGATAAAAAGGAAAATAAACGATATCCCAGACGCATAGCGATAGCCAAACGCCAGATACGCACCGAGCGCAAGATACGTCACAAAACAATATGATTTAACGCAATCGGAACCACTGATTAAACGACCGTATATTGTATTTCCGAACAACAGTCCGATTGTAAGACTACTCTGAAGGAATCCGTATTGTATCGATGACGAGTCAAATTGCAATTGCGCTATAGCTGGCAAAAGAGAATTCAGAGAGCCGAATGCCACGCCACTAGAAATATCGATTAATAGGAAACCAATTGCCAAGTGCTTCGCGTTAAGATCACTAAATGCAGTCCAGTTTTTTTCATTTTTGCTTATCCCCTCTTTATCATTAACCTCGATAACCGACGGAACATCTCGCAGCAACCAGAACGACGCGGCAAAAGAAAGCGCGTCTAATGCAAGAACAGCCTCCGCCCCAAATTGAGCGACAACAAAACCGCCGGCAACTGGCCCCAGAACCATCATCAAATTCTGCAGAAACCCAAACGAATTATTAATTACGTCGCGATTGATACTATTCGTATTGGCTCTTAACAACGAGTAAAAGCAGGGCATTTCAACCGTTCGGCAAAGCGATACCGCGCACGTAATAGCAAACATACTCCATTTACTATCAACAAAAATATAGCAAACGAATAATCCCGCGCGAATTAAGTCTGCCAATCTCATGGCCTGCAGTGTCCCGATACCCATCTTCTGAGGCAGCTGCGCGAGCGCAACTGAAAACAGAGCGGGGGCAAATCTGCAGCAGACCATCAAAGCAGTTGCAGAAACATCGTGAGTTACCTCGTAAATCAGCATTGGCAAAGCAATATTCGCACACCAATTGCCTATTTCGCTTATCCCTCTAGCAATATATAGGACCCGAACCGGACGGCTAGCTCTCAATACCGTGAACATCAGGATTAACCTCGTATTTCAGGCCTCGCTCATCCCTTAATAGGAATCCATAATCAACCAAGTACCGCCTCAACACGGCATAATCAGGATAGAGCTGTGACAGCACACGATTAACCTGAAGCTCCGTATAACTTGTATTTAATTCAAAGAAAGAGACGGCCCATAGCAGCATGATTCTTTTATAGCTTTCCTTTTTTGGAATTGAAACCAGCTCGCCATTCTTGAGAAATCGTTTTTTAAAGTCTATTAGCTCATCCATTCACATCCTCCATTTCATACGCATCTAATACTAAAAATGCATACGCTTTAGGTCATCGTATTCGGCTTCTTTATTCGAACTAAACTCGAACTAATCTAAATTATTTGCTCAAACACTCTTCGAAAGCTCGTTTTTCACTCTGAGTAAAATGCCCTTCCCAGTCAGTCCACGAACAGGAAGGCAACTCACAGCGAGCGGAGTCGAAGCCCTCTACCGTCGGTCGTTCAAAATGCACGATAACCTTTTCGATATCCCCATCTGTTATCAGGTCAGAATGAACGACCTCGGTACCGTCTTCGAATGTCATATACGGGTACATCACGTAAACCACCTCGCAATCGTTAATCCAGTTTAGCATCAAGCTATTGCACCAAAGACAGCAAGCTCCCTTGATGAGTTGATGGTATCTGTTAAATGTCGCGTACGATTCACATCTGGTGGGTACCCTGATGGCTACACGAAACGAAGCAGATTTACACCGGGAGGACCCCGTATGACAACCAAGTACACCGACGCGCCGCGCACACGTGTCATGACGCCGGCATCGCTCAACAACGGCGTTCACGAAAACCATTCCATCGGCCAGACCATGGCCATCGCGCCCAAAAAGGGCCTGTTTGACGACATTTCCATTCCCCAGATCATCGCCGGCGCCGCAGCTGCCGCCACGAGCGTGGCGCTTGCTTCAAAGATCGGCATTGCCGGCTCGGTGATTGGTGCCGCCGTGAGCTCAGTCATCACTGTTGTGTCCTCGCAGGTCTATCGCCACTTTATCTCCGCCAGCGCCGAAGCAATCAAGGGCACGCATGCCGACGTCGACTACCCCGCCGGCGCCTATGAGCCCGTTGAGCCCAATGTCGAGGAGCACCTAGGTGGCGCCGCGACCACGCAGGAGATACGCCAGGTTGCGGGACGCGCGACCACGGCGCGCATCGCCCCCAACAGCCTGCGCGCCAAGGCGGCGGCAGAGCGCAGCCAGACGCAAAAGAAGGTCATCATCTTCTCGATCGCTATCGCCATCGTCGCGGTCATCGCCTGCGCCGGCGCCATCCTTATCACCACTGCCGGTGAGGGTCTGGGCGAGCGTCCCGAGCCAATCCTGTCGTCGCGCACGACCGAGAGCGATGCAAATGGCAACACCCAGTCGCAGGATCAGCAGGCGCAGACGGACGATACGCAAGACAGTTCTACCTCTGCCAATTCGTCCTCGAACGCCCAAAACCAATCGCAGGGCACCGATTCCTCTACGGCCAACAGCAGCACGCCGTCCGGCACGACCGACTCAAGCCAAACGACTGACGGTTCGCAGCCGAGCACGGGCGGCCAGACGAGCGACACCACGTCGGGAACGGGCACAACAGACAGCAGCAACACCAACAGCTCGAACAGCTCGAGCGGAACCGCGTCCGGCACGGCATCTGACAACTCGAGCCAAGGCACGGCATCGGGCAACTAAGCACATTTGCCTCTCATAGATAACCGACCTGTATAACGGGCGCGAATCGACAGCGGTTCGCGCCCGTTTGCCTTGGGCGCCGCCATGGCGAACGCTATGCGATGGTAAGATGCTTTACATGTGTAAAGAGGAGATTTGCCATGAGCAAGACAATAGTTAGGCCCACACTTTCGCTGGGCAACCACATCTATCTGTATCGCCTGCTGCGTGACGCGATTGGGTGCGGCAAGCAAACGTTTATGACGCAGGTCGAGGAGGCACTCGCCGCTGGTGACATGGCCGCTTATGACCTGGGCTTTGAGTCCACGCGCGAACTGCTCGAGGAGCTCGACGACTGCATTAAGCTGACCGTCTTTAAGGGCGGTCGCCTGTATGCCACCGTCATCGCCAACGATGCCTGGGATGCCGCCCTTGCCAAGGGCGAGGACAAGCCCAAGGCAGCCAAGGGCGCTAAGCAGTCCTACAAAAAGAAAAAGCGCGGTGAGAAGGACCTCAAGGCCGTGCGCCCCAAGCACGTTAAGCGCGCCGAGCCCGAAGCCATGGTTGAAGTCGTGCCGGAACCCGAGCCCGAGACAGAGATCGAAGTCGCTATTGAGGTAACGACAGAAGCCGAAACCGAAATCGCTGCCACGACCGATCCCGTAGTCATATCCGAGCAGGAAGCCACTGCTGAGCTCAACGAGGCTCCCAAGTCGACA
>CABUUD010000011.1 GCA_902494585.1 uncultured Collinsella sp.
TCGCCCAGACCCGCCGCGGCGACCCCGGCATTGATGCGCGCCCGCAGCTCGTCGCTCGGCACGGTATCGCTCGCGTCCCACAGCTCGGGATTGAGCGCGGGCGCATGCGGGTCCACAGCGCAATGCGAGCTCGTGCGCTCGTCGCCGATGGGCATATATTCGATAAATCGCAGATGAATAGGGCGGTCGACGGTCAGCCGTGCGAGGGCCGCCACATCCTGGTTGAGCCGGCGCACAACAACGCAGTTGACCTTAACGGGCTCAAAGCCCCAAGCCAGCGCCGCGTCGATGCCAGCTATAGTCTGCTCGAGCCGACCCAGGCGCGTGATCTTTCCAAACAGCGAGGGATCGAGTGTGTCGAGCGAAATGTTGACGCGGTTAAGCCCCGCACCTTTGAGCTGCGGCGCCAGCTTGGGCAGCAGGGCGCCGTTGGTGGTAAGCGAGATGTCCTCGATCTGCGGAATCGCGCGGATGTCACGAATGAGCGGGATGATACGGCGGCTGACCAGCGGCTCGCCGCCCGTCAGGCGTACGCGGCGAATGCCCTCCCCCGCTACCAAGCGCACAAAGCGGGCGATTTCCTCGGCACTGAGTAGCTCGTCGTGCGCGCGGGGCGCCACGCCGTCGGCCGGCATGCAGTAAATGCAGCGGAAATTGCACTTGTCGGTAACGGCAATGCGCAGGTAGTTGATATCGCGACCAAAACCGTCATGTTGCACGTGCCCGTCCACGCAGCCCTCCCCTCACGCGGCGTTTTATTCTTCGGAAAACATAATACCCCACGAGAGAATCATGCCGACACCCGTACGACAGGACAGGTCGCCTCGAACAAAACGGACCTTCCAAGCCCATCCTCAACACAGACCATCACAACATTCGATGCTTTTCCCGTTTTTGGCAAAAAACGTCGAATGTTGTGATGGTTTGCCTGCCCACAGCACCCCGCAGAAGGACCAAAACGCCCCTAAAGGCCGCCGTCCCAGTGCCGAATCACGAATTCTCGTAGGTCGTTCTGACGTTTCTGGAACGCTTCGCTTCGGTCGCACTTAAGACCCATAGCGAGCGCGATGGCATTCATTGCCCGATGCAATTGCAGTTGATGGGCAAACTGAGTCCCGGTGAGGACGATCATCCTAAAGCCCAGCGCGCTCAGCACGGCCATACGCTCCGCATCCGACGCGCTGCGCTGTTTATCAAGATGGTCCGAGCCGTTGTATTCAATCCCCGTACCGCTCGCAGGTGCATATACGTCGATCTCGAAATACCCGGCCTTTGCAAGATACTTGAACTCGCCGGGAACATCGACCCGATGGTTGAGCTCGATCTTGGCGTATCCCAGCCCGCCCTGAGAACGCTTTGCTACGACCATGATTGCGGTGGCCGTCTCCATGGGCGACCGCGCGTCATCGTGCACGCGCTTGAGCACGGCGGCCGCGCGTACAGCCCCCTGACGAGATCGGTTCTCATTGCAATAGGCAATCAAGTCGGCAACGGTATACCTCTGCCCCATCTCGATATAATCGCCTGTCGACAGATGATTCAAATGGTATCGGGCGCAGATTTCGTAGCCATATTCCAGCTGCTCGGGCTCGCTCATCCACGAACCCGCTTGAACAAAGCACATGGCCTCGTCAACCACTAGAAGGCCCTCTGCCACCTCGATAAGATGGCCTGGAGGTACCGGCGCCCCAAACACGTGGCACCTAAATCCAGCCGGCGTCGAGCGCTCAAAATCAAAGTTGACGAGCGTGTCGATATGATCGAGTTCTTCTCGTGGAATACCGAGCGAAACCAGATAGTCGGTAACGATCCCAACTGCCGTTGAAGCCCTCAGCCCCTTGGTATCGAGCCCCAATTTGGGCAGGTCCGCAGTCGGCTCCGCCTCGTTAGCAAGCGAGTCCTCATCGTATAGGCTGCTTGCTCGCGAGAGCGGCTCGGACGGGCGCGCCACGTTGTGGTACAGCCAGGCAGTCTTATGGGACAGGACGATCGGCAGGTCCATGAGCCCTCCAATGGAGTCGGATAACCAACCTTATTCCCCTGCCCACGGGTCCGCACACCTTCGCGCGCAAGAAAGCGATTCCACCCGATCGAGTGGTAGAAAAACCATCACAACATTCGATGCTTTTCCCGATTTTGGCAAAAAACATCGAATGTTGTGATGGTTTGAGGCGAGGGGCACGGAGAGGTCAAAGCATCATGCTCGAACGGGTTAATCCAACTCTTTTAAACCATGGGAAATGAATACAGGCTCACTTTTTCGCCCGGCACCCAACATAAACCTTGACTCTACAATCGTTGTAGGATTTTCACTACACTGGTACGTAAACAAACCCAGCCAGAAAGCCCCGCCCATGGAACACGACCTCACACGCGGCAATGTCCTCAAGACCATCGCGGTCTTTGCCCTGCCTTATATGCTCTCGTACTTTTTGCAGATGCTCTACGGCATGGCCGATCTGTACATGATGGGGCAGTTCAGCGGCGCCGCCGGCATCACCGCCGTGGGCAATGGCGCGCAGACGCTCTATATCATTACCGTGACGCTTGTGGGCCTGGCCATGGGAACGACGGTTATTGTCGGCCACGCCGTGGGCTCGCGTCGCTTCGACCGTGCCGAGACCGCCATCGGCAACACCATCACGCTCTTTATGGGTGTCTCGGTGGTGCTGGCCGTTGTCCTGCTTGCGCTGTGCCCGCAGGTTGTGGCGCTCATTGGCACGCCGGCCGAGGCGATCGAAGGAACCGCCGCCTACCTGCGTATCTGCTTTGTCGGCATTCCGTTTATCGCCGCGTACAACATTCTTTCGGCCATCTTTCGCGGGCTGGGCGATTCGCGCTCGCCCATGTACGTGATTGGCGTGGCATGCATCATCAACATCGCGCTCGACTTTCTGTTTATCGGACACATGGGGCTCGGCCCCGTGGGTGCGGCGCTCGGCACGGTAACCGCCCAGACGGCCAGCGTTGTCCTCGCGCTCGTGTGGCTCAAGAGCCGCCGCACGAACATCCACGTTAAGCGCAGCGACCTGCGCCCCCAGCCCGAGGTGCTCGGCAGCATTCTTAAGATCGGCGTGCCCGTGGCCGTGCAGGACGGCTGTATCCAGGTGGCGTTTATGTTTATCACCGTCATCGCCAACCACCGAGGGCTCGTCGACGCCGCCGCCGTGGGCCTGGTCGAGAAGATGATCAGCTTTTTGTTCATTGTGCCGAGCTCCATGGGCGCCACCGTCAGCGCGCTCACGGCGCAAAATGCCGGCGCGGGCAAGGGCGATCGCGCGCGTCAGGTGCTCAAGGACGCCATGACGATCTCGGTGGTGTACGGCTGCCTGATCACGGCGCTGATGTGGCTGGTGGCGCCGGCGTTTATCGGCTTTTTTGCCAAGGACGCCGCGGTGGTCGCCGCCGGTACCGGCTATATGCACAGTTATATTTTCGATGCAATCTTTGCCGGCATCCACATTTGCTTTAGCGGCTTTTTCGCTGCATACGGCAAGAGCTACATCGGCTTTGCGCACAACGTGCTGGCCGTGGCGCTCATTCGCGTGCCCGGTGCATGGCTGCTGTCGAACGCCTATTCCGACACGCTCTTTCCCATGGGCATCGCGTCGCCGTGCGGGTCGATTTTGTCGGCAGTCATTTGCGTTGTCGCGTTTACCGTACTCAACCGGCGCGGGGCTTTTGACAAGTTGGTAGCGTAGCGGGACAACGCGAGATCGCCCTCATCGACGACATCATCAGCGACGACCCCACAACCTACGTGACGCAGATCACAGTGCCCGTTGCCCCGTCCAAATAAGATCCGCCCGGAAGGCAGTTCAATCATGCTTTCCGGGCGGTTCTTCAATTTGACTATTGATGCCTTAAGCCTGGGGCACCTCACCGGTAGCCAAGATCTGCTCGAGTGCGTCCTCGTCCAGCACGGGCACACCCAGCTGCTCGGCTTTGGTGAGCTTGGAGCCCGCTTTGGGGCCGGCGACCAGATAGCTTGTCTTCTTTGACACGCTGCCCGAAACCTTGGCGCCGAGCACCTTGAGCGCCGCACCCGCCTCGTCGCGGGTGCGGTTGACGAGCGTGCCGGTGAGCACGAAGGTCAGACCCGCAAGCGGCTGTGCGTCAGCAAGCTCACCCGCCACGCCAGCGTTGGCTGCGGCCTGCGCATGAGCGGCGCCTAGGTCAACCTCGAGCGGCAGGCCCGCCTGGCGCAGGCGCTCCAGCACGGCAAGGTTCTCGGGCACGGCCAGGAACTGCTTGACGCTCGCCGCAATCTTGGGACCGATGCCCTCGCACTCGGCAATATCCTCTTCGCTCGCCAAGATGAGCTTGTCAATCGACAGGAATCGCTCGGCGATGACCTCGCCCACGCTCTTGCCCACGTGGCGGATGCCCAGGGCAAACAGCACGCGACCGAGCGGCTGGCTCTTGGACTTGTTGAGCTCGGCGATGATTTTCTCGGCCGTCTTGAGGCCTACCGGAATGGGGTCGCCCTTCTTGACGCCCTTTTTGCTGTTGGAGCTGGCATAGGTGCGGCCCGTGTCCAGGCCGGCGATATCGTCCACCGTAAGCTGGTAGAAGTCCGCGACATCATGGATCAGGCCGGCGGCGATCATCTTGTCGACGATCTCATCGCCCAGGCCGTCGACGTCCATGCAGCCGCGGCTCACCCAGTGGAGCAGGCGCTCCTTGAGCTGTGCGGGGCAATCGATGGAGACGCAGCGGTAGGCAACCTCGCCATCCTCGTGAACCACGGGGCTGCCGCACACGGGGCAGGCCTCGGGCATGTGCCAGTCAACCGAATCGGCCGGGCGCTTATCGAGCACCGGGCCCACGACCTCGGGGATCACGTCACCCGCCTTGTGCACGATGATGGTGTCGCCCTCGCGCACGTTTTTGCGGCGGATCTCGTCGATGTTGTGCAGCGTGGCGCGCGCGATGGTGGAGCCGGCGACCGTCACCGGGTCGAACTCGGCGACCGGCGTGAGCACACCGGTGCGGCCCACCTGAATGCGAATCTCGCGCAGGACGGTCTGCTTTTCCTCGGGCGGGAACTTAAAGGCGATGGCCCAGCGCGGTGCGCGGGCAGTAAAGCCCAGGTCAAGCTGCTGCTGAAAGCTGTCGACCTTTACGACCACGCCGTCGATGTCGTAGTTCAGGTCGCCGCGATGCTCGAGCGCCTGAGCGCAGAACTCGTGAACTTCGGCCGGCGTGGCGCAACGGGCCACGTTGGGGTTGACGCTAAAGCCGGCGCTACGCAGCCAGTCGAGGAACTCGCGCTGGCTGTGGACGTGCAGCGGGTCGGTATCGGCAATGGCGTAGATAAAGGTGGCCAGGTCGCGGCGCGCCGTGACCTTGGGATCCTTTTGGCGCAGGCTGCCGGCGGCGGCGTTGCGCGGGTTGGCAAAGGGGTCGCGGCCCTCGGCATCGGCCTCTTCATTCAGGCGTACAAAGCTGCCCTTGGGCATGTAGACCTCGCCGCGTACCTCGATGGTACGCTCGCGGTCGGCGCCCATGTGGGCGAGCGCCGGCTCGGACAGGTGCATGGGCACATCCTTGATGGTGCGCACGTTGAGCGACACGTCCTCGCCCGTGGTGCCATCGCCGCGCGTGGCCGCGCGCACGAAGGTGCCGTTTTGGTAGGTAAGTGCCACGCCCAGACCGTCAATCTTAAGCTCGCAGGTATAGGTGACGCTACCAGCACCGAGCGCATCCTCGGCGCGCTGGAGCCACGCGTCAAGTTCGTCCAGATCCATGGCATCGTCCATGGAATACATGCGCGCCATGTGCGTGACCGGCGTAAACTGCTCGCTCACGTAGCCGCCCACGCGTTGGGTGTAGCTGTCGGGCGTCACCAAATCGGGGTAGGTCGCCTCGATTTCCTGCAGCTCAACGAGCATTTTGTCGAAGGCGGCGTCCGTGATCTCGGGCGCATCGAGCATGTAGTAGCGATAGGCGTGGTAATCGAGCTCGTGGCGCAGCTCGGCCGCGCGCACTGCCGCCTGGGCACGGGCATCGGCCGGTGCGGCGGTATCCGCGCTCGCGGGCGTTTCGGTATCGATGTCCACGCCGTCACCAAACAGGCTCGATTGCTCCATAGCGGCACTCCTTCGCTCGATTTCAAACGGATACTAGAGTACCACCGGTCGCAACGGGGCCGAATAGCCCTTTCGAACCGCACCGAATCGGCAGCCACCAGACCGGGGCGGATCGCGCGATCCAACCATGCTCTTATCAACTCTAAATGATCCGTTTTCCTCCGTCCCCAACGGATCAATAAGAAAAGAGGGGCTGTCCCGCGTTGATGGGACAGCCCCTCTGGCATCGGTATGTGCGATACGGCTCGTTAGAAACCCTGACCGTAGCCCTGACCCTGGCCCTGCTGGCCTAGCAGCTCCTCCAGGTACTGGCGCAGCTGCTCGTCGGTAATACCGCCGTTGCCGGTGTCGGTCGAACTGTCGTCCTGCTGCTGGTTCTGCAGCTCCTCATCGGAGCCCAGCTCGACGGTGACCTTCTTCTCTTCCTTGCCGCGCATGAGCGTGATCTCGACCTTCTCGCCCACCTCGTGGCTGCGCAGTGCGATGATCAGGCCATCGGCGCTCGTGATCTCGTCGTCGCCCAGTTTGGTGATGACGTCGCCCTCCTGAATTCCGGCCTTGGCAGCAGGACCGTCCTCGACGACGCTCGCCACATACGCGCCGCTATCGGTGCTCAGCTTGTTGGTGCGGGCGTTGAGCGCGTTGACGCTCGAAAGCGTGGCGCCCATGTACGGATGCACCGGCGTCTTGCCGTCGATGATCTGGTCGGCAATGTTCTTGGCGTAGTTAACGGGAATAGCAAAGCCCACGCCCGAGCTGGAGCCCGAGTAGCTCTCGATGAGCGAATTAATGCCCACGAGCTCACCATTGTCGTTGACGAGCGCGCCGCCGGAATTGCCCGGGTTGATGGCGGCATCGGTCTGGATCATGTTTGCATAGATGGTGTTGCCGCTGGTAGAGCTCATGGCCGTGGAGCGATAGAGCGCCGAGACGATGCCCGTAGAGACAGACTGCTCGTTGCCAAACGGCGAGCCGATCGCCATGACCCACTCGCCCACGTTAAGCTTGGAGGAATCACCGATCTCGATCGGCGTGAGCTTGGAGGCGTCGGCATCCTTGAGCTTGATGACGGCCAGGTCGCTCGAGGCGTCGTTGCCCACGAACTCGGCCTCGTAGGTGGTGCCGTCGTCCATGGTAACCACGTACTGGTCATAGCCATCGACCACATGGTTGTTGGTGAGGATGTGGCCCTCGGTATCGAGTACAACGCCCGAGCCGACGCTGCCCGAGCCATCCGACTCGTCGGCAGACTGCGAAAGCGAGCCATTCTGGCTACCGCTCGAAGTAGCGGTGATGGAAACGACGGAGGGCAGGGCCTTGGCAGAAACGGCCTCGGCCAGCGTGGTGTCCTCGGAGTCGATCGTGATCTTTTGCGTCGATGAACCCGAAGCACCCGCCGTCACGGCATTCTTTCCGCCGCCAATGTTGAGCGTGCCACTCATAATGAGCGCAATGACCAGCAGGGCGCCGCATGCACAGCCGGCGAGTGCCGTAATAAAGATCGGCAGCTTTTTGGTCTTGGTCTTGACCACTGTGTGCTTGTTTACAACCTGCTGGCTGCCCAGCGGCTTTCCGGTCTGCGTGTCGTAGGCCTGCACGTAAGGAATGTTGTTGCCATCGGCAGGCGTCGACTCTACCTGCACACGCGGCTGCTGTTGGGTCTCGCCGGCGTTGCCCGCATCCTGGGGACGCTGGGAATCGTACTCGCTCATAGCTGCGATCCTTTCGTCAAATAACCAAAGGCCCGCCAAACGTGTGGCGGGCCATCATTGTTCACGTTGAGTTGTACCCCAATATGCGGGCGCAAGTGTATGAGAACGCAATCTTTTAGGAAGGCTTAAGTTCTGTTGCAGATTCGAGAGAAACCCGCACCTGCATCAAAACCACCACAAAGGTGCCTGTCCCCTTTGTGGCGGAAATCTAGTCCTTAAACAGATAGCCCACACCGCGGACGGTGGTGATGTGCGCCGCGATCTGCGGGCCCACCTTGGAGCGGATGCGTCGGATGTGCACATCGACGGTGCGCGTGCCGCCGCAGTACTCAAAGCCCCACACGCGGTGCAGCAACACTTCGCGGCTATAGGCACGGTTGGGGTGCGTCGCCAAAAAGCTCAACAGCGAGTACTCCATCAGCGTCAGGTCGATGGGCTCGTTATCTAGTGTCACCTGGTAGGTGGCCAGATTGATCTCGAGGTTATCGATGTTGAGCACATCGTCGGCGGTGACGGTCTCCTCCTCGCCCATCAGGCGCTGCGCACGAGCCTTAAGCTCGTTGGGCGTCGCCGTGGGGCATACAAAGTCGGCATGCGCGTGATTCGGCAGGCGCAGGGTGCCAAGGGCCTCGTCGTCGACGATCACCAGCATGGGAACGCCGCCGCGATCGTCAAGCCACTTGGCAATCTGATCGATGCGGTCGCTGCGGATGCCATCGGAATCGAGGATCAGCAGGTCAAAGTCGTGCGCCGCGGTCGGCGAATCGGGAGTTGCCAGGCTCACCTCGACACCCAGGGTGGTCGTCAAGCTGCGGGCAAACTCGTGGAAGCGCGTCGTGCGCGCCATGAACAGGGCACTCTTTTCGGACATATCGGCCTCCAAAGAAATGAGCTCAATCGTACTGGAACAAGCCAGTGCGATTAGGAGTTCGCCAGGTAGTGCTTGATCTCCCACTCGGTGATCGTGGACTCAAACTTATGCCACTCGTCGCGCTTCTTTTTGAGGAAGAAGCTATGGATGTGCTCGCCGAGGGCATCCTTCATAAACTGCGAGTCCTCAAACACGTCGAGCGCCTCTTTGAGCGAGCGCGGCAGCGGCGTGTAGCCGGCCTCGAGCATCTGACGGTCGGTAAGCTTGAGCGTCTCGGCCGTTGCCTCGGGCGGGAGTTCCAGCTTGCGCTCGATGCCGTCCAGACCAGCCGCCAGCGTGACGGCGTTGACCAGGTACGGATTGGCCATGGGATCGGGACTGCGCAGCTCGATGCGCGTGGACAGCTGCTTGCCAGGCTTGTAGACCGGGATGCGGACCATGCTCGCGCGGTTGCGCAGGCCCCACGTGGCGTACTGTGGCACGGAGTCGCCGCCCGTGGTGATGCGCTTGTACGAGTTGACCGTGGGGTTGGTGATGGCGCTAATCTCGCGCGCGTGCGCCAGGATGCCGGCCATGTAGTGCTTGGCGATATCGGAGAGGTGGTACTTCTCGTCATCCTCGCCCCAAAAGACGTTGTTGCCGTCGTGGTCGAACAGCGACTGATGCAAAAACATGGCGCTGCCGTCCTCGCCCGCCAACGGCTTGGGCATAAAGGAGGCATGGCAACCGCTCTCGTAGGCCTGCTGCTTAATGATGAGTTTGGCCGTGGTGATGGCGTCGGACATGCTCAGGGCCTCGGCGTGGCGCAGGCTCATGCCGTGTTGCGAGCGGCCGGCGGCGTGGAAGGTGTACTCCACGGGCACGGACATCTTCTCGAGCGTGAGGACCGTGTTGCGACGCAGGTCGCGGGCGGCGTCGCTCACCGAAAGATCGAAGTAGCCCACGTTGTCGAGCGGCTCGGGGGTGTGCTCGTCGGGGAAGTAGTAGTACTCCAGCTCGGCGCCCACGTTGAGCAGATAGCCGGCCTTCTCGGCCTTGTAGAACATGCGGCGCAACGCATCGCGCGGGTCGCCGGCAAACGGCTTGCGATCGGGAGTGCACACGTCGCAGAACACGCGGGCGACGCCGTTATGGCTCGGGCGCCACGGCAGAATCTGGAAGGTTGAAGCATCGGGGAATGCGAGCATGTCGGCTTCCTCGGGCGTGGCAAAGCCCTCGATGGCCGAGCCGTCAAAGCCAATACCCTCCTCAAAAGCGACCTCGAGGTCCTCGGGGCTAATGGCAAAGTTCTTGAGGCGGCCGAGAATGTCGACAAACCACAGACGCACAAAGCGGATGTCACGCTGCTCTACGGAGCGGAGTACGTAATCGATGTTCTGCTGGTTCATGTCGCTCCCCTTTCTTTCAGGCGGGTTTCGACTGGTCTATATCGCAGATACTATCGCAGAAAAATGTTTCCGCAGGGTTAAAGCGTATCAAGCGCTCAAAAAACGTGTGCGAACAGGCAGTTGTGAACGAGCAGCTAGCGCGAGGTCGAAGCGCGGTGTTCGATGTGGCCGGGGATCTCGATGCGCTTGGGGGCGAGCTTTGCGGCATCGCCCACCGTAGTGGTAACGACGTCGATACGCTCGGACAGACGCTCGACTACGCGCTCGGCAATGGTGAGGGTATCCTGCGCGGCCGTGGTCACGCCGCCAAAGAGCACATGGTTCCAGGGGTAGTCGTCAAACGTCGCGATCTTGAGCCCCGCCGGCAGCGAGGGACCAAGCTGCGCCAGCGCCTCGGTCAGGCGTAGGAAGACCAGGCCGTTGACAGCGATGAGGCCGAGTCTTTTGCCCGCATAGCCGCGGATGGTCTCGTCCAAGCGGCCAACGCCAGTGGCACCGCCATCGGCCAAGGTGACAACCTCGCCGGCAAGGCCGCGTCGCGACAGCTCGTCGGTAAAGGCCTCGGCGCGCTCGCGACGCACGGGGCTGTCGTCGCTCGCCTCGGTGAGCAGGCACAGGCGCTCGCTGCCCGCAGCAGCCAAGGCGTCTACCAAGCCAGCAACCAGCTCACGGTTGTTAGATGTCACCAAATCGATGCCGCCGTCGGCAACATCGCGGTCGAGCAGCACAACGGGCAGGCGCCCCGCTGCCGTGGCGATTGCCTCGTCGTTGCCTCCACAGGTGTTGACGACCAGGCCGTCCGCGCCGGCATCGATAAGTCTGGTGAGCGACTCTGCTTCCTTAGCGGGATCGTTGCCGCTAATGGCCGTCATAAGCGAGCAGCCGCGCGCGGCGGCGCTAGCGGAAAGGCCCTCGAGCATAGCGCTGGAGAACGGGTTGGCGATGTCGGCCAAGATCACGCCGATGAGGTTGGTGCGTGAGCTGCGCAGATTGCGCGCGGCGGCACGTGGGCGATAGCCGGTGCGCTCGATAACCGCCGCAATGCGAGCACGGGTTTCCTCGGTCATCTGCCCGGGGCGGTTGTTGAGATAGCGCGAGACCGTGGCCGGACTCACGCCCGCCTCGGCGGCAATGTCCTTAATCCTCATCTGCGCCATAGCGCACCCCGTTTCCCAATTGTCAGCAGTCTGAGCCATTTTAGGCAATTTTTAATAATGCCGGTTGCAAAACGCTGTAGGTGAGTATACTACAACTCGAAACGAAACCGATTTCGTAAACCGATTTCGGCAAGCGTTGGCACGGTGGTGCAAAGATGTACCCTACCGTCTTGGCACCTCCGTGCCAACGCCATATCAAAGGTGTACGCACGAGCAAGAAGGAGCTGCACGACCATGGGTAAAACGGTTCTTACCTTCGGCGAGATCATGATGAGGCTCTCGCCCAAAGACCATCTGCGCATTGAGCAGGCAACCGAGTTTGACGTTCGCTATGGCGGCGCCGAGGCAAACACCGCACTTTCCCTGGCTTACCAAGGCGACAAGGCCGCTTACGTCTCCGTTGTCCCGGCCAACCGTCTGGGCGAGTGCGCGCTGCGCTCGCTGAAGGCCTACGGCGTCGACACCACGCGCGTCGTGCGTCAGGGCGACCGTCTTGGCTCCTATGTGTTTGAGGTCGGCGCCTCGCAGCGCGGCAACGGCTGCGTCTACGACCGCAAGTATTCCGCCATCAACATAGCCAAGCGCGACGTCTTTGACTGGGACAAGATCCTCAAGGGCATCGATGTCTTCTATTTCTCCGGCGTGACCCCCGCCGTCTCCGATGAGATGGCCGCCGCCTGCAAGGAGGCGCTCGCCGTCTGCCGCGCCAAGGGCGTCACCACCGTGTGCGACGTGAACTATCGCGGCAAGATGTGGTCGCCCGAGAAGTCGCAGGCCACCATGAAGGAGCTTCTGCCGCTCGTCGACATCTGCATCGCCAACGACGAGGATGCGCCTGCCGGCCTCGGCATGACCTGCGTCTCTGGTTCCCTTGCCCACGGCATCGAGGAGCGCGACACCTATGTCGAGATGGCCCGTCAGATCTGCGCCGAGTACGGCTGCAAAAAGGTCGCCTCGGTCGTTCGCAACATCTCCTGCGTCGAACGCTCCATCTGGATGGGCATGCTCTTTGACGCCGAGAGCGGCGAGCACTGGTTCTCCCCCGCTCACGATGTGCACGTGCTCGAGGGCGTTGCTGCCGGTGATGCTTTCAACGCCGGACTCGTCCATGCCCTCATCAACGACTTTGACCCGCAGGCTGCCGTCAACTACGCCATTGCGGCCTCGATCCTCAAGCTCACCATCAAGGGCGATTCCAACCTGGTGACTGCTGACGAGATTGCCGCCGTGGCAAACGCCGCCGACGGTGGCACCCGCGTCGCCCGTTAATTCGTTCCCCATTCCGCGAGCTGCAGTTTCCCATACCAATACCCCTGCAGCTCGCTCCCCGCTTTCCCCGGCCAGGCAGAACCACTTAGTCCCATTCCGGTTTTGTCTGGCATTCCTTCACGACTGGCCTCGTAGCCGGTTCCGAAATTGCTTGTGACCTAAGCAGTGCCTCCGATAACCAATCCGGAACCGGCTCATGGCCAACCTTCTTTGGCAATTACGCGCACCCGCGCGCCTCACATCGAAAGGAACATCATGTTCGATCAGTTCTACACCACGCTTGAGTCCCTGGGCATCGTGCCGGTCGTCGTGCTCGACAAGGTCGAGGACGCTGCTCCGCTCGCCCACGCCCTTATGTCAGCTGGCATGAAGTCCGCCGAGGTCACCTTCCGCACCGCCTGCGCCGCCGAGTGCATCGCCGCTATGGCCGAGGCCGAGCCCGAGATGTGCGTTGGCGCCGGCACTGTCCTGACCGTCGAGCAGGTTGAGCAGGCCCGCGCAGCCGGTGCCAAGTTCATCGTCTCCCCGGGTTACAACGAGGACGTCGTGAAGCACTGCATCGACATCGACCTGCCTGTCCTTCCCGGCACCGTGACCCCCTCCGAGGTCACCGCAGCCGAGAACCTGGGCCTCAAGGTCACCAAGTTCTTCCCCGCGTCCCAGTATGGCGGCCTGAACACCATCAAGGCCCTCGCCGCTCCGTTTGTCGGTCACCGCTTTATGCCTACCGGCGGCGTGAGCACCGCCAACGTCGAGGAGTACCTGAGCTCCTCTGCCATCATCGCCTGCGGTGGCACCTGGATGGTCAAGCCGGCCCTGTTTGCCGACGGCGACTTCTCCAAGGTCGAGCAGATCGCCCGCGAGGCCATGGACGTCGTCAAGAAGGTCCGCGGCTAGGTTTAGCTCTCTATCGTGAAAGGGGGCGTGCCCTAGACCTCGCCCCCTTTCTTTTAAAGCGGCTCGGAAGCGCGCCGTTTCCGTCACGGACAAGAACCGAAAACGTCTTGTATGCTGATAGAACGTGACGGAAGCGACACGCCCCCGGGCCGCTTTGCCTACTCGGTTGGCAACCGCGCTCAACTGAGCCACTTCAACAAAAGCCGAGCCATCAAAACAGCTGCGGCGCCGTCTGGAGGAATGGACCCTTGCTTCCGGTCTTTTCCTCCAAGCGACGCCGCAGTTTTTTCGTGCCCCGGTAGAGCCTCGCACTTGCGGTGAAATAGGGACTGTTTACGCCATCAGAGCCGCAAAACAATCCCTATTTCACCGCAACTAATTAAGGGGGAGGGACGAGTTAGATGGCCGTGTCTTTGGACAGCTCAAAATAGTCGGGATGTAAGGCGATAACCGGGCCCTGCTCCTCGGGCATCAGATGCAGGTGCGTCTCTGCCAGATAACTCGCCGTGTCGGTATCGCCCCTCTTAATGGCCTCGAGAATCCGGCGATGCTGCCGACGAATCGGCTCCCAATCCAAATCCTGCGACACCATACGCAACCAGTTGTATCGCTCAAAATGCGTGTTGACGCTCTTCATCCAATCCCACAACATGTGGCGACCGGCAATCTCAAAACACGTCTCATGGAACAGGTTGTCCAGGTCAAAGAAGCGGCGCGTTTCGCCATGGTCGAGCGACTCTGACTCGGTAAGAATCTGCTCGAGCCGCTGCTTTTGCTCGGGCGTAGCAGCCGAACAACATTTAATGAGTACGCTTCTCTCGAGTTTCTCGCGCAAAAAGCAAGCGTTCTCGGCATGCTCCATGCTGATCTTAGAGACGTAGGTGCCGCTTTTGGGACGCGTTTCCACCAACTCCTGCTCGCGCAGGCGCACAAAGGACTCGCGAATGGGCGTGCGCCCGATTCCCGTCTCCTTTTCCAGACCAATCGCCGAAAGGCGCGTGCCGGGCTTGAGCTCGGCATAGATGATCTTGGAGCGCAATGCGTTGTATGCCTGATCTTGCAGGCTCTGATAATGCTGGTGCTGTTCCATAAAGCCCTCGGATGAAGCCACGGTTTGTCGAATATCACCACGTAATACTATCGCATCCCCCGCCCCCTCATAAGTTGCGGTGGAATAGTTCCTGCTCAAGGCCTTCAGCAGCAAAAACAGGAACTATTCCACCGCAACTACAGCCAACGAGTTGTTGCGATTAGGTGAACGTTCACCTTTTTATTGTTTTTCTCTTCGCAAATAAAATCCCATGCGTATACTTAGGCTCAAACGAAACCGATTTCGTTGAGCGTGGGCAATAGGATGCTAAGACACACCCTACCATCTTGGCATCTTATCGCCCACGCAATGCCATTTGCTTTCTTCCCGTCTCGTTGGACCTTTAGTCCCATTCCGGCACAGCGAGACACTTCCTAGACGACTGACCGTGGGGCCGGCTTTTCTGCTTTTGCAGCAGTGCCTCCGATAACCCTCTTTTGCCGGCCCGGGTCAGCTTTTTCACACAACCGAAAGGACGGGTAGCAACATGCGACCGCTCATCATCATGCATGGCGAGAACATCGACTGGTGCCATACCGTCATCAGAATGCTGATGTATCTGGTGGGCGTTGCAGTACTGGCACTCGGTATGAGTCTCCAGACGGCATCCGGCCTGGGCGTCGCCGCGCTCACGTGCTTTGCCACAACCCTATCCATGCTCACTGGCAAGACGCTCGGCTTTTGGATCACCGCAACCTACGTCGCCTACATCGTGGCGCAATTAGCCATCTTGCGAAGCGAGTTCCAGCCGCGCATCCTGCTCGAGTTGTTCTTCTCAACGCTGATTGGCGGCTTGACCGACCTCTTCATGGCGGTCAACCCACTGCATCCCACGGCACTCCCCACACAGATTGCGACCATGCTGCTCTCCCTCGCTGTCACCGCATTTGGCGTAAGTCTCGTCATCAACATGGGCGTTGTCCCCAACGCGCCCGACGGCTTGGTGCAAGTCATTGCCGAAAAGCTTAAACGCCGCTTTGGTGACGTAAAAGTCGTGTTTGATTGCTCACATGTCGCCGCCTCGCTCGCGTTGTCGCTGATCTTTATGTACAACCTGGGCGGCTTTGGCGTCACGACCGCCATCTCGGCACTGTTCCTGGGCCATGTCATCAACGTCGCCAACAAGCTGTTCGCCCAGCGCTTTATCCGCGCGGCATTCGGAAAATAGCACCACCGTAAGAACCCGCGAACAGCGCTATACGTTGCTATATCTCACCATACTTTGCTATATCTTGCTATACTTTGCTATATCTTGCTATATCTTGAGCAAAGGTGGCTCACATGCAAACAAACCCTTTTAAGCCCACAGCAGGTAAAACACCTCCCACGATTATCGGCCGCGAAGATGTACTTGAAGAATTCAGTGAAGGCCTCACCAACGGGCCTGGTGCCCCTGGGCGCCTAATGCGCATAGCCGGCGTCCGTGGAACGGGCAAGACGGTCCTCCTTGACGAGTGCTCACGTTTGGCGCAAAGCCGTGGCTGGACGGTCATAAAAGAGGTCGCAACCGAGGGACTTTGCCAGCGCATTCTCGAACAGCTGCAGCCCAAATTCCAGGCCAAGCACGCCAGATTTGAGCCCACCGTAGCTGGCATATCCATCGGCAGCATAGACATTGAGCGAATCGGCCCATCGCTACGCGACGCCATGAGACAGACAATATCCAAGAATGAAAATGGCCTGCTCATCACTCTCGACGAGGTTCAAGACGCAGAGCTCGATGAGGTCCGAACGCTCTCCATTGCGATTCAGCAGGTTATCGGCGAAGACCTTGATATCGCCTTTGTTTTTGCTGGGCTGCCTTCGATGATTGAAAGCATCATCAACGGAAAGACACTTACGTTTTTGCGCCGTGCCCTCCCCTTTGACCTGAAGGCTGTGGCAGTAACCGAAGTGTCGTACTCCCTCGAGGAAACCATTGAAGCGTCTGGCATGGAGTTGCAGCCAGGTATTGCCGGCCAACTTGCCGAGGCAACGCAAGGTTATCCTTTCATGATCCAACTCGTTGGATACTACGCATGGCAGTTGGCAAGACGCGCACATACACCGATTATTGGAGAAGAAGAAGCCGAGCGCGGCATTGCAACGGCACGCGAACGCTTCTGTGCCATGGTGATTGAACCCGCGCTACAGCGCATTCCGCCCACGTGCATCGCTTATCTGCTGAGCATGGCATCTTTGGGGCAGACGAGCTCGACCAGCATGGTTGCCGATGCCCTAAACAAAACGCCTCAACAGGTGAGTTCCGTCCGCAGCCGCCTGTTAAGAGAATCGATTATCGAGGCTCCCTCGTACGGCAAGGTCTCATTTGCCATCCCCTACATGCGCGACTACCTCTACGAGCACAAAGCCGAACTGGAAGTTGAACTGTAGAAACGGCAACTGCCCTGCAAGACGAAAACCGTTTTCGTACGGATTAAAGCAGACGTAAACGATTTTCGTCTTGATTTGCGCACGGAATTAAGACGTAAATTGCGCTTTCGTACGCTTATTACCAGACGCAAATTGTTTTCGTCCGGCCATGCGTCCCCAATCTAGACGAAAAGAGCCCCGAGCTCGTATTGAACTGCATCCCAATTCTTGGACGGGCGCCGATGCCCTGATCTCTGCCATGTCGAGGTGCGAGATCAAATCCTTGGCGCGCTCGCCGGAGTGGTATGCCTTGTTCGGCGCCACCTTCCTGTAGAGCTTCTTGAGCTTCGTCTTCCCCTTGTTGCCCGGCGGCATCTCCGTCTCAGGTGGCAGCCCTAGGAAGGACAGGACGCCGGGCAGGTCGCACAGCATCACGTCCTCGATGTCGGCCTTGGCCGCCAGGTCGACGACTCTCTGCGCTGTCGGCGAGATGTTCGGGGTGCTGCTACCGCCCGCTGGTTCGGAAGCTGGCGGGCAGTAGCGGGCAGTAGCGGCAGTAGCGGTGTGGCTCGATAGGCCCGAATATCCGTAAGGAAGGTGCTCGCTCTCATATGTGCTGATATGCCTCGCCTCGCGAACCTTGGGATGCTTCCTGAGGTAATCCCTCAATTCGAGCCACTCTTTATGCTCATAACGCTTCGAAATCGTTTCCCCGTCGACAGTTTCCTTCACATAATGGTATGTTCGAACGCCTTCGAACTTGCCGAACCCGTTCTCGACGCTGAAGTTTCTGAACCAGCGCGAAAACCCATTCAGGTCCATGAAGTTGACTTGGGGATGCCTGTCTTTCGTTCGTTCGAATGAGTGGACGAGCGGAGTGCCTTTGACTTGTTCCAGGCCGAAGGCTTCCATTTCGCGGGCCTGCTCCTTTTTCCAGAATTCGAGATACGACGTCAGCGTCTCGCTTATCGAGATCCTCCGCACGCTTTTCTTGCTTTTGGGCGAGCGAACGCTTCGATCGGCCGCGAACTGCTGCTCAATGAGGATGCTTCTGTTCTCGACGGAGACATCGGACCACGTCATCCCGAGGGCTTCTGCCCTTCTCATGTCGGTGTCGAGCATGAGCATCACGCATGTGATGTGCGCGTCCGGTTCTCGATTGAGTAGGATGTCGAGTAGGCGAGCGGCGTGATGGTTCCTTCGCGGTTGTCGTGGAACTTTTTTGCGTACGAGCCGACGGTGTCCCTCGATTTTTGGACGTAGGTGCCGCTGTTGAGTTCTGCCTTGTAGGCTTCGAGTGCGGCGTCGACCTCTCGGCTTTTGGTGGTATGTATGGTCTGCCACGGCGAATAGCGGTATTTGCCCGTGACCGGATCCTTGCCGAGGCTGTGACGGTAGCGCCACGTGTATTTGTCGCGGCGCTGCTTCGTTCCTTTGCCTATGACGAGAGGTCGGTCGTTCATCGTGTTCCTTGCCTGAAGTGCCTGAGAATCGCGCTCGGTTGCGCGGAATGGCGCAAAGGGCTGGGGCGGGTGGGCATTACCCTTGGTGGTGGGCCCTGCGTGGGGTCACACCCCAAGGGTAATGCTCCGCCTGACCGCTTTCAAGCTCGTTGTGGGTCGAATTTGGGTCGAATTATTCCGCGTACTTTTCTTTCGTAAATCTATGAAAACATCAAATGACCTGGAGTTATATTGACTTCAATTTGGGTCGAAATGTCTGAATGAAACAACGTCGTAGCGACCTCATAACCCGAAGGTCGGTGGTTCAAATCCGCCCCCCGCGACCATGAAACTTCAGGTCGGAAGCATAAAAGCTCCCGACCTTTTTCTTTGTCTAGGGGTTTCGGCATCTCTCGTTCTTTGGGTACCTCGAGGCGGGCAATCAGATAGATGCTTACGAGTATCATAGGGTCTTTTTACGTCGCGGTCGTGTCTCGTACTGGTGCGCCGCTCTTTGTGGGACGTGTCACTTTGCCATAGGTTGTCCGGCGGCGGGGCGCAGGTCGTTCCCCGTGGCGTCGCTCCTTTCGACGCTACGCTGCCTGGCTACTCGTTCCACTGGTGCTTTTTCATGTCGACGCAGCCGTTGTCTCGGAAGGCGACTCCTTCCTCCGTCAGTAGTGCTCGCTGGTCGGGGAAGTTTGGCGCGAGGCGTCCCGCGTGGTTGACGACGCGGTGGCAGGGATAATCGCCGTAGCGATCCGCCTCGCTCAGCACCGCTCCGACCAGGCGAGAGTTTTTCTCCCTGCCGATGAGGCGCGCTATCTGACCGTACGAGGCGACGCATCCCGCCGGAATCTCTGCCACGACGGAGAGAATCTCATAAACCAAATCTTCGTCCAGGACTTTTCCCATCGTATCGCTCCCGTGTTCGCTTTTGCCTTCGGGGGCGCGGCGCCGATCACCCGTGCTGCGATTTTCGCAGCTCCCCTTACCGAAGCATCGAGGGAAAGCGCGTGCGTGTCAAGGTTGTCTGGTCCAGTTGCTGGCTCGATGCCTCGAGATGTTCGCCTCAAGTGCGACCTGCCCCTATTGGAAAAGGATGCCGAAGATGTATTTGGTGATGGCGGAGCGGCGGATGACCCCCACGAGTTTGCCCTCGTCATCAACCACAGGAAGCTTCTTGAACTTCTTCTTCGCCAGCAGCGCGGCGACGCGGGCGATGCT
This sequence comes from uncultured Collinsella sp., assembly GCA_902494585.1. Taxonomy (GTDB): domain Bacteria; phylum Actinomycetota; class Coriobacteriia; order Coriobacteriales; family Coriobacteriaceae; genus Collinsella. The sequence goes on from CABUUD010000011.1 coordinate 19,498, forward strand.
CTGCTCGGGACGGGCACACACTACCTGGCGCGTCGCGAAATCCATGACGCAGCGATCCTTCAGGTCTTCGATGCGCTGCTCAAGGCTCTGATCGTCGAAGTACAGCATGGACGCGTCGCCGCCCGTGAAGATGGTGTGAGCGCGATGCTGCGCGATGGCTCCCATGACATCGCCGTCGGAGATGAACCCGACCACCTGGTTGCGCTCATCGATTACGGGCATGCTGCTCACCTCGTTTTCGGCGAGCATGCGCACCACGTCGGAAATCGTGCAATCCTGCGTGCAGGTGAACGGCTCTTCAATCATGATGCTCGAAACGGGCGTCCCCTCGAGCTCGAGCGGGATGCGCTCGGACAGAATCTCGGACATCGCTTATGCCTCCTTCGTTTTCGGTGCGGTTTTCTTGGTGCGCACGCTGAATATGGCGCAGATAAGGGAAACGAGGCCGATTGCCGCGCACACCTTGTAAGCGACGCCCGCGCCCACGGCGGTGGCTACTTGGATGCTCGCATCGACGCCGGCCGACGCGGTGACGCTTGTCATGATCGTGATGATGAGCGCCGTGCACAAACCGCCGGCGACCTGGCGGCCGGTGTTCGCGATGGCGTTGCCGTGGGCGATCATGTCATTTTTCAAGGCATTGACACCCCATGTGTTCACCGGCATGTTCGCGAGCGACTGGCCGGCGGACTGCAGCATGCAGAACAGCGCAACCACCAAGATGGGCGTGTTTACCGTCGAAAGCGAGAGCAGGAATAGGGCGCCGGTCATGAGGGCCAGGCCGACGATCGAGATGGCACGCGGACCGAATTTGTCGAACACCACGCCGGAGATAGGGCTGATGATGATGCCCACCGCCGCGGCGGGAAGCATGGCCATGCCGGTTTCGAAGGCCGAAGCGCCAAGCGAGGTTTGCAGCAGCAACGGCAACAGCGTGTTGGTGACCAGGCATGCGGCGTTGATGAGCGTGACGATGATGGCGGCCACGCGGAACTCGCGCGTCTTGAGCGTGCCCAGTTGAAGCAGCGGGTCCTCGATTTTGCCCTGGCGTACGACGAACAGCACCAAGCACACGACACCCGCGACGATCGAGCCGAGCACCACGGGGTTGCCCCAACCCATCGACGAGGCGCTCGAGAACCCGTAGAGAAGTCCGCCGAAGGCGATGGTGGAGAGGACGACCGAGGGCAGGTCGAGCTTGGGGTTCTTCAGCTCGCCCACGTTTTTCAGCATGAACACGCCCAGCACCAGCACGAGAATTGCGAGGGGGACGATGGCGCCGATCATGGTGCGCCAGCCGTACGTGTCGATCACCGCACCGCCTACGACGGGGCCGACCGCGGGACCCGCCGACATGACGATGCCCGCCATGCCCATAGCCGTTCCTCGTTTCTCGACGGGGAACACCAGCATGGGAACCACCGAGACAAGCGGCATGAGCACGCCTGAGCCCGCCGCTTGCAACACGCGACCGATGATGAGGAACAGAAAATCAGGGGCTGCGGCGCACAGCAGCGTGCCCAGCGCGAACACCAGCGTCGCCCCGAAGAATAGCGCGCGGGTGCTGAACTTGTCGATAAGGAACGCCGAAACGGGGACCATGATGCCGCTCACCAGCGGGTATATGGACATGATCCACTGGGCAGTCGAGGCATCGATGGCGAAATCGGACATGATGACCGGCAGCGCAGGCGACATCACCGTTTGGTTCAGTAGCGCCAAGAAGGCACCCAGGACGACGACCGCGACGATGCGGATCTGGGTACCGGTAATGCGCCCATTGGCGGGCGCGACCGTACAATTATCAGACATAAGCTTCCTTCGTATCTATTCGATTCTTCGCCGAAGGCGCGCCGGCCCACGGGCGAAATAACATGCACGTGCTATGCGTGCATCAGATACGACAGGAAGAAAGCGGCTGCTCAGAGCGCACTTGGGGAACAACAGGAGAGGCCCCGTATACCAGGGGCCGCCGAATTGCGATGTATGCTTTGGTCAAATCCTTCATAGCGGGGAGGTATTCTAGCAGCCGTCTTCGCCCCTTTCAAGGGATGTAACCCAGACGTTGATTTTCTTCACCGAGGCGCCATCGTTGACGGGTGGCGTGCTTCTCTATCGCCACACCGCGGGGCGAGGGAACGCCGCGGCGAGCTTGTACATCGGCTATGTGTGCAGCTGCGAGCGTGTCGCCGGCGCGCGCTGGGCGCCAGTCCGATCCGGCCGACTCTTGCCGACGGTCGGTCGCCGTCCTCCTCCATCTCCGCCTGCTCTGTTTTTGCTCGGCTCCCTTGTCGTATCATGGACGGACGAGAATTGAGCGAAGGCGGTACGTATGAACATCCAGATATTCGGCACGAAGAAAAGCTTCGATACTAAGAAGGCGCAGCGCTATTTCAAGGAACGTCGTGTGAAGTTCCAGTTCATCGACTTGAAGGAAAAGGGGATGAGCAAAGGCGAGCTCGAAAGCGTGGCGCGCGCCGTCGGCGGGATCGACGCTGTGATCGATCCAAAGGCGAAAGATGCCGACACGGTTGCGCTCGTACAGTATCTTGCTGCCGACCAGAAGTTCGAAAAGGTGCTCGATAACCAGCAGATTCTTCGTGAGCCCATCGTTCGCAACGGCCGCCAGGCAACCGTTGGCTACGAGCCTGACGTGTGGAAGGGCTGGGAATAAAGCGGCTGGGAATAAAGTGAAGCGCCCACGCCCGTGGTTTTATCCACGGACGCGGGCGCTTGCGTAAGACGTCTCTTGTCGTTTGAGTGGAGCGCCCCGGCGGCGCTGAACAACGCGCCCCGGTGACTCGGGGCTCTTTGTGCCGCACATCTATGAGAGGGAATCGATGCGCACGGGCGCTACTCCATGTAGCCGCCCTGAATGGCGGAAACTGCATGCTCGGTAAAGAACTTGAGCGTGCCGGAGGTATAGCGATTAGCCTTGGGCTTCCAAGCGGCTCGGCGCTCGGCCAGGACGGCGTCGACCTCGGCCGGCTCCATCTCCTTGCCGGCGATGCCCACGATAGACAGCGAACGCTCGGGGATGTTGATCTGGATAAGGTCGCCCTCCTCGATCAGGGCAATCGGGCCACCCACGGCAGCCTCGGGCGAGACATGACCGATAGCCGGGCCCTTGGAGGCGCCGGAGAAGCGGCCGTCAGTGATCAGGGCAATGCTCGCGCCCAGCTCGGGGTCGCTGGCGATAGCCTCGGTGGTGTAGAACATCTCGGGCATACCGGAACCCTTGGGGCCCTCATAGCGAATGATAACGGCATCGCCGGGCTTGATCTCGTGCGTCAGGACGGCGTGAATAGCGTCCTCCTCACAATCGAACGGGCGAGCCTTAAGCGTGGCCTGGAACATCTCGCGCGGGACAACCGTGTGCTTGACGACGGCACCCTCGGGGGCAAGGTTGCCGTGGAGGATGGCGATAGAGCCGTCGGTACCAAAAGCCTGGTCAAACGGGCGAATGATGTCTTCGCGCTTGAGGTTCCACTTCTCCAAGTAGCGGCCGCACTTCTCGTAGTAGCCGTTGTTCTTAAGGTCCTCGAGGTTTTCGCCGAGAGTCTTGCCGGTGACGGTCATGACATCGAGGTGAAGCATCGACTTGATCTCCTCCATGATGCGCGGCACGCCGCCCGCATAGTAGAAGAACTGCGCCGGCCACTCGCCTGCGGGACGGACGTTGAGCAGGTAGTGAGCGCCACGATGCAGGCGATCGAAGTCGTCGGCGGACATCTCGATGCCAAACTCGCGGGCAATCGCGGGGATGTGCAGCAGCGAATTGGTGGAACCGGAGATGGCGCCGTGGACCATGATGAGGTTCTCGAAGGACTCCTTGGTCACGATGTCACGCGGGCACAGGTTGTGCTCGGAGAGCCACACGGACTGGCGGCCGGCCTCGCGGGCAAACTCGCGCAGGTCGGAGCTGGTAGCGGGCAGCAGGGCGGTACCGGGGAGCATGAGGCCCAGGGCCTCGGCGGTAACCTGCATGGTCGAGGCGGTGCCCATAAAGGAGCAGGCGCCGCAGCTGGGGCATGCGTTGTGCTTGGCGAACTCGAGCTCCTCGCGGGAGATCTCGCCGCGCTCGTAGCGAGCAGAAATCGCGCCGAGCTGCTCCAGGGTCAACAGATCGGGGCCGGCATCCATGACACCGCCGGTGACAACGATGGAGGGGATGTTGATGCGGCCCATGGCCATGAGGTTCGCAGGCAGGCCCTTATCGCAGCTGGCAACGAAGACGCCGGCGTCGAACGGAGTGGCCTTGGCGTGGATCTCGATCATGTTGGCGATCATATCGCGGCTGGGCAGCGAGTAGTTGATGCCGTCGTGGCCCTGGGCCTCACCGTCGCAAATGTCGGTGCAGAAGTAACGGGCGCCGTGGCCACCAGCCTCGGCAACGCCAGCGCGCACCTCCTCGACCAGCTCGAACAGGCCGGCAGAACCCGGGTGCGAATCGCCAAAGGTCGACTCGATGATGACCTGCGGCTTGTCCAGATCCTCGATGGTCCAGCCAGACCCCAGACGCAGCGGGTCCATCTCGGGGCTGATGGTGCGGAACTTACCGGAACGCGGCTGCAGCTTGGCAACCAGGTCGGCTGCCTCCTGCTGAATCTGTGCCTTGGTCTTCTCGTCCATGATGTTCTCCTCTTTTGGTTTAAACGGTTGTACCAATCGTTGGTTAATGGAACAGGTGTAAATGGGTACCGAGCGATGCACTCGGCAAAAGATGCTTAGCTACGCGAACTAGGCGAAGAACGAAATCACCAGGGCGCAGGCAAGACCCGAAAGGCCGATGAGCGTCTCCATAACGGTCCAGGACTTGAGGGTGGTCTTCTCGTCAATCTCCAGGAACGAGGAGCACATCCAAAAACCGGCATCGTTGACGTGCGAGAGGGCCGTGGCACCGCCGCAGATGGCAAGACAGATGGCGGCACGCATGAGCACCGAAGCGCCGGCGACCGCAGGCATAGCGGCCATAATGCCCGATGCCATGGTCATAGCGACGATGGAGCTGCCGACAGAAGCACGCACCATGACGGCAATCAAAAAGGCAACGACCACCAAAGGCAGCGGTGAGGCCTCGAGCATAGGGCCGATAACCTGGCCCAAGCCGCAGTCTTGCAGCATCCAGCGAATGACGCCGCCACAGGCGATAACCAGCAAGATCATGCCGACGGGCTTAAGCGAACGGTCGAGCAGAGCCTTGAGCTCGGCGCCGGAATAACCGCGGCGCGCACCCAGCAGATACATCGCAACGAGCGTGGCGAGCGTCAAAGCGACGAACGGCTTGCCCAGGAAGGCAAGGATCGAGGCGACCTGCTCGGGCATGGAGATGTAAGAAGACAGCGTACCAAGCAGAATTAGGCAAAGCGGCGTGAGCACGATGGCAAGCACCATGCCAAAGGAGGGAAGCTCCTTTTCGTCGCTCGCGCCCTCGGCAGAGGTAAAGTGCTCCGGAACATCGGTAAAGATGCGACCGCCGACGTTGCGGCCCCAGATGACGCCAGCGATTGCCATGGCGATGAAGGCGGTGGGGATACCGACAAGAATCATGGTGCCCAGGTCGACACCGAGCGTGCCGGCGACCAGAACCGACCCGGCCGATGGCGGCACAAACGCATAGCCAGCGGCAAGTCCCGCGAGCAACGCGATGCCGTAGTAGAGCGTCGACTTTTTGGTCTGCGATGCCACGCTAAACGCAAGCGGAATCAAAACGACCACGCCGGCCTCAAAGAACACCGTAGTACCGATGACCAGACCGGTAATGCCCAGCGCCCAGCTGGAATGACCCTGCCCAAAGGTGTCGATGAAGGTTTGGGCAATCTTTTTGGCGCCGCCGCTCTCTTCAAGAATCTGGCCAAACATCGAACCCAAACCAATGAGCAGGGCGATGTTTTGCAGCGTGGTGCCCACGCCCTTGGTGACAGTGTCCGCCACCAGGTCGAGCGGCATACCGGCGCCGATGCCGATCGCGAGCGCCGAGACCATCATCGAAAGCACGGGGTGCAGCTTGAACTTGATGATGAGCGCAAGCAGCAGCGCGATGCCCACGATGGCGGCGATGACCAGCCTGGTGGGATCAGCCATAAACGTTGGGTCTGACATCTTTCCTCCAATTCATCAGACCTTTTGAATTCGTCTGATGACTATAGCGTGTTTTGGAAAGGTCTGATGTTTCATTTTGAAATTTGTTCGAAATACATCTGATGTATTTGGTAAACGGTCGTATTTGCGCTGCGAACGGTATATCTAAGCCGCCCGACTCAAATCCAGCGGCCAATATCGCATCCGTGGTGCGCTAAAATAGCTCAGATGAATTTTGTAATGAAAGGTATAGCTATGGCCCGCGCCGAATCGGGACTCCCCGAGCAAATATCGGAGAAAATCATTCAATTGATTCTGGATGAACACCTTGAGCAAGGCGATCGCCTACCTAAGGAAACCGTGCTGGTCGAGCGCTTGGGCGCCGGCAGGAGCACCGTGCGCGAGGCCATGAAGTTGCTGCAGTCGCGCAATATCGTGCGCATTAAGCAGGGTTCGGGCACCTATGTGGCGTCAAACCCCGGCGTTGCCGACGACCCGCTGGGCTTTACCTTTATCGACGACAAGCAGCGTCTGGCGCGCGACCTACTCGAGGTGCGCTTTATGATCGAGCCGCAGATGGCACGCATGGCGGCCGAGCACGCAACCAACGATCAGGTCGTCTGTATCGAAGAGCTCTGCGATGAATCCGAGCGCCTGGCCGAGGCCGGTAAGGATTACTCCGCCGCCGACACCGCGTTCCACAATGCCATTGCCGAGAGCTCCGGAAACCTCGTCGTTCCCCGCCTGATGGGCGTGCTCAAGGCATCCGTCCCCCTCTTTATCGACGTGACTGGCAAAAAGCTCGTCGAGGAAACTATCCGCACGCACCGCGATGTGGCCGACGCCATCGCCTCGCGCAATCCCACCGCCGCGCACGACGCGATGTACCTGCATCTGGTGTACAACCGCAACATGATCGCAGAGGGAGCGCAGGAACAGAGCAAATAGACGTCCGCACGGCAAGGGCGAGACCACCGTTTACCTTTTAAAAGTGAACGTTCACCTGTTTTTAGGAGAATCTGTCTTTTAATTCCCCCTCTTCTCCTATACTGACCTTGTATGAAAAGCAAGACTTATATAGATGAACGTTTCTTTTGAAAGGATCGCTATGTCTGATCTTATGGACAGCTTCCGCCTGGATGGCAAGGTCGCGCTCGTGACCGGCGCCACCTATGGCATCGGTATGGCCATTGCCGAGGCGCTCGGAGAGGCCGGCGCCAAGATCGCCTTTAACGCACGTCACGCCGACAAGGTCGCCGAGGCCGAGAAGCACTACCGCGAGCTGGGCTTTGAGGCTCATGGTTACGTGGCAGACGTCACCGACGAGGCCGCCGTTGCCGAGCTCATCGCCAAAATCGAGGCCGACTTTGGCACCACGCCCGACATCCTGGTCAACAATGCCGGCGTCATTCAGCGCACCCCGATGCTCGACATGAGCGCCGAGGACTTCCGCCGCGTCGTCGATATTGACCTCAACGCACCGTTTATCGTGTCCAAGGCCTGCCTGCCCGGCATGATCGCCAAGGGCCACGGCAAGATCATCAACATCTGCTCGATGATGAGCGAGCTAGGTCGCGAGACCATCGCCGGCTATGCCGCCGCCAAGGGCGGACTCAAGATGCTCACCAAGAACATCTGCTCGGAGTTTGGCGAGGCCAATATCCAGTGCAACGGCATTGGACCCGGCTACATCGCCACGCCGCAAACCGCACCCCTGCGCGAGACGCAGCCCGACGGCAGCCGCCACCCGTTTGACCAGTTCATCATTGCCAAGACGCCGGCCGCCCGTTGGGGCACGCCCGAGGATCTGAAGGGCCCCGCCGTGTTCTTGGCTTCCGATGCATCGAACTTCGTCAACGGCCACATCCTCTACGTCGACGGCGGAATCTTGGCCTACATCGGCAAGCAACCGCAGTAAGACGTCTGGGCGAGGCGGTGGACGATAAGGTCTGCTGCTCGAACAGTCCTGACTCGCACGAAGAGCACATTAAGTGCTCTTCGGCTCGTGCGGAACTCGCGACAGATCTTATCGTCCACCGCCCGCAGAGCGGCCTCTCTGTTGGAGATGCCACGCAACATAACTAACAATTAATTTAGAAAATAGTGGAAGGTTATCTATCATGAAAATCGCTCTGATCAATGAGAACTCTCAGAACTCCAAGAACCCCATGATCGAGGCTGCCCTTAAGAAGGTTGTCGAGCCCATGGGTCACACCGTCTTTAACTACGGTATGTATGCCGACGCCGACTCTAAGCCGCTCACCTACGTGCAAAACGGCATCCTGGCCGCCGTGCTGCTGAACTCCGGCGCTGCCGACTACGTCGTGACCGGCTGCGGCACCGGCGAGGGCGCTATGCTCGCCTGTAACTCCTTCCCCGGCGTGCTGTGCGGCCATGTTGCCGACCCGCTCGATGCCTACACCTTTGCCCAGGTCAACGATGGCAACGCCGTCGCCATGCCCTTCGCGCTCAAGAACGGCTGGGGCCAGGAGCTCAACCTCGAGTACACCTTCGAGAAGCTCTTTGGCTTTGGTTCGGGCAACGGTTACCCCGCCGAGCGCGTCGAGCCCGAGCAGCGCAACAAGAAGATTCTCGATGGCGTGCGCGCTGTGACCATGCGTCCGCTCGTCGACGTCCTGGGCGAAATCGATCAGGACCTGGTGAAGGGCGCACTTGCCGGCGAGCACTTCCAGGAGTACTTCTTTGCCAACGCAACCGACGAGGCCATCATCGCCAAGGTCAAGGAGATTCTGGGGCTCTAATCGCACGGCTCATTGCTGCCAGCACAAGCGGCGGTCGTCCCACGTACGGGACGACCGCCGCTTTTTGCTATCTAGCGACTGGTGCCGCGGGGACAGCCCCATGCACCAAAGGGCTGACTAGAACTCGCAGGCAACCTTATAGCCATCGCCAATGGCGTCGCGGATGTTGCCGCACTTGTTGGCATCGCCCAGCACGTGGGTGGCAACACCGGCTGCAGCCAGGTCGTCGGCCAGCTTGGTGTTGGGACGGTAACCCATCGCCAGCACCAGCGTATCGGCACCGGTGATGGTGTGGACCTCACCGTCCTTCTCGTAGCTGATGGCATCCTCGGTGATCTCGGTCACCTTGGCCTCGGTCAGCACGTGGACGCCCTTGGAGAGCATGCGCGTGATGAGCACCGCGCGACCGGCACCGCCCTCGTTGGCGGCGAGCGTCTTGGTCATCTCGATGACGGTGACATCGCGATTGGCCGGCGACAGGTCGTTGACCAGCGGAGCCAGGTAGTCGGCCGTCTCGCAGCCGACGGTGCCGCCGCCCACGATGACGATCTTCTTGCCCGGGAAGGCGTGGCCGCCCAGCAGGTCGTCAGCAGTCATAACCTGCTTAAAGCCCTGCATAAAGGCCGGAGCGATGGGCTCGGCGCCATAAGCTAGGACGACCTCGTAGCCGGCGTAGTCACGCTGAATGTCCTCGGCAGTAAGCTCGGTGCCAAATACGCACTTCACGCCCGCCTCAGCAAGACGGCGATACTGGTACTTGATCACGCGCGTAAGCTCCTGCTTTGCTGGCGGAACGGCAGCGATGCGCATCTCGCCACCCGGCTCGTCCTGCTTATCCACGAGTACCACGTTGTGGCCGCGTTTAGCGGCAATGTAGGCCGCCTCCATGCCCGCAGGACCAGCGCCCACAACCAGCACGTTCTTTGCCTCGGCGGCAGGCTCGTAGCCGGCCTCGTCGCGCTCGACATCAGGGTTGACGGTGCAGGAGATGCGCTTGCCGAACATAATGCCGTTCAGGCAGCGCAGGCAGCCAATGCAGGGGCGAATATCGTCGGCATTACCAGATGCGGCCTTGTTACAGAACTCGGCATCGCACAGGTTGGCGCGGCCCATCATGCATATGTCGGCAGCGCCGTCCTCGATCAGCTCCTCGGCGATCCAGGCCTCGTTGATACGTCCGACGGTGGCGACGGGAATGTTGACGTGCTTTTTGATCTCGCGCGAGCAGGCGGCATGCGAGGCCTGCTGGGTACCGGCGGCGGGAATTGCGGAGCCGCGCTTGATGGTGGTGCCGCCCGACACATGAATCATGTCGACGCCGGCCTTCTCCAGGCGACGCGAGACGTAGATCATGTCGTTGAGGGTCAGACCGCCATCGGTGTACTCATCGCCCGAGATGCGGACGTCGATGATAAAGTCCTTGCCGCAGCGCTCGCGAATCTCGGCGATGACCTCGAGCAAAAAGCGCATGCGGGCGTCGAGCGAGCCGCCGTACTCATCGGTACGCTTGTTATAGAGCGGGGTCAAGAAACCGCCGAGCATGCCGTGGGCGTGCGCCGCATGGACCTCGACGCCATCGACACCGGCCTTCTGCATACGCACGGCAGCGTCGCCAAACTGATGCGTGAGCTCGTGAATCTCGTCGACCGTGATGGGACGCGGTGCCTCACGGGCATAGGACGGTCCCACGAAGGACGGAGCGATCAGGCGCGGCGTGCCCGGAATGTTAAAGGCCATGTAGGCGGGGTGAAAGAGCTGCGGCATGATCTTGCAGCCATACTCATGCACGGCGGCGGCGAGCTTTTCCCAGCCAGGGATAAACGTGTCGTCGTAGCAGCACATGTCACCCGGCAGATAGGTATAGGTGGGCTCGACCGTCACGACCTCGGTAATGATGAGGCCCACGCCGCCCTTGGCGCGGGCACGGTAATGATCGACCAAGTCGTCGGTCACATAGCCATGATCGGCCAGGTTGGTGGACACCGGCGGCATAAAGACGCGGTTCTTGACCTCGGTCGTACCGACCTTGATCGGACTAAAGAGCATCGGGTAGGCGGAGGACTCCATACAGGGTTCCTTTCATTTGAGCCGCTCGGCGGCAGTTGCTGACGTACCTATCGTACCAGCAACCGCGCAGCACCCGACCGTGCGCGTTCCTCCAGCCTCTGCTCAACCCCAAAAAGTTGCGGTGAAATACGGAGCAATCGAGGCTTTTGACAGCCAAAACAGTCCGTATTTCACCGCAACTGATGGGTGGGATGGAGTTAGAGGCCCAGATAGGTAGTCATGCCTTCGACGGCGAGCTTGGCGCCGGCTACGGCGTGAACAACCGTCAGCGGGCCGTTGACCACGTCGCCGGCGGCAAAGACGCCAGGCACGGTGGTCATGCCGCGCTCGTCGACCGAAAGAAGGCCGCGATGGTCGGTCTCCAGACCGCCCGTCGTAAGCACAAGCTTGTCCTTGGGCACCTGCGAAGCCGCAATCACAACTGTGTCGGCAGACGCATGGTCGAGCTCTTCCTCGTAGCCCACCACGTTGTTGTCCTCGTCAAAGATAGCCGTCTCGAACACCGGACCGTTATCGTCGATGGCGCAGATCGCCTTGCCGCACACAATCTCGGCACCGTCAAGCTCGGTCAGCTCCACCTCGTCATCGATGGCCGAGATATGGCGCGATCGAGCATACACGGTGACCTTACGAGCACCCGAGCGCAGCGCCGTGCGGGCCACATCCATGGCCACGTTACCGGCACCGATGACCGCCACATTCTGTCCGATCGCCACGCTCGAAGGATCGACCAGGTAATCGATACCAAACAGCACGTTGCCGCGCGACTCGCCGGGAATACCCAGTTTGCGAGCTCGCCAGGTACCGGTGCCAACAAAGACCGCATCGTAGCCGTCGCGCAGCAGGTCGTCGATGTGGAGCGCACCGCCGATGGTAGTCGACGGACGAACGCGCACGCCGAGCGAGCACATCACGTGACGATACTTTTGCACGAGCGCACGGGGCAGGCGGAACTCGGGGATACCGTACTCCAGCACACCGCCGATCTCGGGGCGCTGCTCAAATACCGTGACGGCACAGCCCAGCTGGGCCATCTTAATGGCCACGGTAATACCGGCAGGACCGGAACCGACCACAGCAACCTGTTTGCCGCACGACGGCGCGGGCGTCCACTCCTTACGATCCAAATACGCTGTCGAGATATAGTTCTCGATGCTCGAGAAATGTACGGGTGTGCCCTTGCGGCCCTGGATGCAAGCACCCTCGCACTGGCCCGAATGGTTGCACACCATGGAGCAGACCGCGCTCATGGGATTGTTCTGGAACAGCAGCTCGCCCGCCTCTTCTAGACGACGCTGTTTGAACAGGTCGATGACCCGCGGAATAGGCGTCTGAACCGGGCAGCCCTTAATCTGACAGAACGCCCTTTTACAACCTAGGCAACGATTCGCCTCTTCGACAATGTGGATAGCCACGCAACTCCCCTTTTTAATGCAATCCAATGGGGCGACGATAAAGACCCTTCACCGCCGCCCCATACAGGTAATCTCAATCTGCCGACACGGCAAAAGCCAATGCTATAACTCGCGATGCGAAGCCCCGCAGCGAGCGGACATGTGCTCGAGTGTCGCCAGGCAGTCAGCCGCCGTCGCCGGCACGCTGTTCTCGACCACGCAGGGAATCCCAGGGCAGGCGGCGGCAGCCCAGGCCACCACGGGCTCAAAGTCATAGCGACCCGTCTCGCCCACGCCGTGGCACACCAGGCGTGAGCCCGTACCGTCGCACCAACCGGCTTTGTCCTCGTTGTCGACGACCTCAAAATCCTTGGCGTGCAGCACGCGGATCTTACTGCCGCATAAGTAGAGCATGCGCGCTGTGATTTCCTGCGCTTCGTCAACAACGCTGGGGTGCAGCAGCGACACTGGGTCGTAGATTACGCCGAGCGACGGGCTCGAGACGCGCTCCAGCACCTCACGGCAGCGATCCGGCGTATTAACCGTCTCGTTCCAACCGGGCTCGATCAGTATTTGCCCGCCCACGGCCTCGGCCCGATCGCAGACGTGTGCGAGTCCGTCCATAAAAGCCTCGAGTGCCTCATCAGTCGTGCGGTCGTCAGCAACGCGGTTCTGCGCATTGGGGCGACCGGTCTCGGTACCCACCGGGCATCCGCCGAGCATCTGGGCAAAGTTCAAGCACGCCTCGTACTCGGCAAAGTTATCCATGAGCTGTTGGCGATCGGGCGTCGCCAGATTCTTATAGCAGCCGAGCACGGCGACCGAAACGCCCGCCTCGTCGAGCACCGCACGCAAATGGTCGGCAAGCTCGCGGGTCAGGCCGCCTCGATCGATCCCCATCGATGCGTAGAGCACCTTGCTCGGCAGCTGAATGCACGAAAAGCCCAGCTCTCCCGCCATGCGAATGCGTTCCTCGACGGTTCCCTGCGGAAGGTCGTGCAAACGTACGCCCGGAGTAATAGCCCCCACGTTATTCACATCCCTTATGAGCGTTGATGCCCGGGGTGTATCCGCCAAACGGGTCCTCGATGGAGCACACGCCCGAGGGGGCGAGCGGATCGCGCTTACCGGCCAGCTTGTCGTGATGCATGGTCTCGATATAGGCAAGCACCAGCGGCGCCACACCCTTTGCATCATTTTTGACCACGGGCTCGCTCATGTAGTAATCAAACGTGCCCTCGCGGTGCGCGGTGTTGCCCAGGCCCGCAACCAGGCAGATGTTGTCGAGCGCCAGCTGCCCGTCATACTCGGACAGGCAGGTCTCGCAGATGCCGTCGAAGGCGCGACGGCCGTACTGGTAGTAACGCTCGCCCAGCACGCCCAGACGCACGCCCTTCATGATGGCGTTGGCAAAGATGGCGCTGCCCGACTCCTCCAGGTAGTTGGGGGCGATATTGGGCAGGTTGATGACCTGGTGCCACATGCCGGTCTTCTCGTCCTGATACGGCAGCATGGCGTCGATCAGATCGTGGAACATCTTGCGGATCTCGTCCTTCTCGGCCGACATCGAAGGCGGCATAAGCTCCCAGGTGTCGATGAGCGCCATGGCAAACCAGCCCTCGGCGCGCAGCCAGAAGTTAGCCGAAAGGCCGGTGACCGGGTCGCACCAGAACTGTTTGCGGCTCGCGTCGTAAGCGTGATAGTACAGACCGTTGAGGGGGTTGCGCATCAGGTCATGCACGACCTGGAACATATGGAAGCTGTCCGAGCAGGCACGACGGTTGTGGAAGCTCAGCTCATACTGCATGTAAAACGGCTGCGCCATATACATGCCGTCGAGCCAGATCTGGTTGGGGTAGACGGCCTTGTGCCAAAACACGCCCTCTTTGGTACGCGGCTGGGTTTCGAGCTGACGATAGATGGTATCCATGGCGGCGCGATACTTGGGCTTGCCCACCAGGTCATAGAGCTTGTAGAGGGTCTTGCCCGCATTGACGTTATCGAGGTTGTACTCCTGCGGGTTGTAATGCTTGATGGTGCCGTCGTCCTGGACAAAGAAATCGATATAGTCGTCGGCAAAAGTCAGGTAGCGCTGCTCACCCGTGATCTCGTACAGTTCGATGAGCGCCTTGATCATGCAGCCGTCGATATAGTTCCAGGTGTTCTCCTTGCCGGCGCGAATCTTTTCGATATTCCAAGCCGGCGCCTGCGGCGTAGAGGTTTCGATCAACTGCTCGATATAACGGTCCAGGATTTGATTGCAACCCATTGCTGTCCCCTCTGACATAAACGATAGGTGAACGTTACCCCTAGTGTAACGCGAACGAGGAATATAGGGTGAACGTTAACCCTATATTCCTCGCGAACGGCAGACTTTTAGCGGCAAACGGCGGTGAGACCCGCGGCGATGCGATGCGCCAGGCGCTCATAGCCAGCCGGGCTGTAGTGCAGACCGTCCGGCATATAGAGCTCGCGGTGCTCCGGCAAAAACGGGCTGATACCGCTTTGCGCATACAGGTCAATCACCGGAACGGAGTAGCGGTCACAGACCTCGAGCATCGCTCGCACGTAGGCGACCTGCGTCAGGCCCAGGTGGTTGAGCTCGTCGCTTGCCGGGATATCCTTCTCGTGCTTACCGCTCGTCTTGCACGGCGTCATAAACACGAGCTTTGCCCGAGGCGAGCGTGCCGTGATGGTGCGGACCAGATAGTCGAGTGCACCATAGAACTCATGCACGTCCGTGCTGCCCAGCTCTCCAAGCGGCACGTTGCGGCTAAAGTCGTTGATGCCGCCAAAGACAACATAGACATCGGCCGCATCGTCGATGCCGTCCAA
>CABUUD010000012.1 GCA_902494585.1 uncultured Collinsella sp.
GCGGCGTTACCTCAGCTGGATAGAGGGTCTGACTACGAATCAGAACGTCATAGGTTCGAATCCTATACGCCGCACCAATTGAACTTAAAGCCTCCGGAAACGGGGGCTTTTCCTTTACGGGGGCATTGCGGAGATTCGAACCTCGGTCGAGGCGCGAGCGTCAAGAAAACGCGGAGCGTTTTTAGCGAGCGGGCGAGTCCGCTGGCAGGCGGGCGAAGCCGGTGCGGATCCGCGCAGCGGATGCGCGGAATCCTATACGCCGCACCAATTGAGTTTTAAGCCTCCGGAAACGGGGGCTTTTCTTATATCGCGATGCGTCGAAGATCGCGCCAAGTGCCTCAAATGAGTAAAAATCAAATTCAATAACTTTTTTCGAAAAAATGCTTGACCATTATTCAGTTCCTGTGCATAATAATCAACAAGTCGCGGCGTTACCTCAGCTGGATAGAGGGTCTGACTACGAATCAGAACGTCATAGGTTCGAATCCTATACGCCGCACCATTTGAGATTAAAGCTCCCGGCAACGGGGGCTTTTCTTTTACGTAAACACCGCATGGATTCGAACCTCGGTCAAAGGGGACTATTTCTCATCGACTCGTGTAAGATTCCGAGTAGATGTCGCGACTTATTCGCGACCACTCCTTCTTCAAGCGACCGATCAGGGTGATATTTCGTGGCAGAGCGTCCGACATACAAGCTCAGGTTTCTCGATCCCAAAAAGCGCTTTCCGGCCATGCCCGAGCAGCCTGCAGGACGCTCGTATGGCGTGGTTTGGAAGCTCTTTGGCGAGGACCCGCATGAATCATGCTATGTCGTCGAATTCGTCGGCAAAAGCCATGTGTCGCTTTTGGGCTACGTGAGCGTTTCGGGTGAGGTCTATAAGGTGGACCGTCCCATTAACGAGGTATCGCTGCCCGACGATCCCGACATGCAACTGATTCTTGACGAGTCCGATTCCACCATCGGTGAGATTGCGGTCAGGGGTACCGATGGGACGATGCACTCCCGGGCGCGAGTCATCGGCTCTCCCGAAGGCACCATGCGCGAACAATCCAATCGCGAGACGTGGAATTCGACGCGCAGCCTTCGCTACGGCGAGTTCATGGCCTCGATGTTCTTGCGTTACGTAATATTTGCCGATTCCGAAAACGCCGTCGCAACCAAGGCAGACGGTGACGGCCTCGACGAGGGCATGAAAAATGCCGTCGACAAGATCAAGCTTGTAAAACTCCCCGAGCCGGTTGAGGTGCTGCTGGGTTTTGATTCCACACCGCTGCCCGATGCAATCGAAACGTTGCTCTACCGCATTGACCATACAGATAATCCAAGTGGCATTGAGCGCTATGCCGCCGCGTTGATGGGCGAAGTTAATCTGTCTCGCCTGCGCACCATCGCGGCCAAAACCGAAATGAGCCTGGCGCGCATCGATCGCTCGAAGCTCTTCTATCTCAATTTTGACCGTAGCCTGCTGGACCAGGACGAGATCGATACCCTGCTTGCCGTCGAGTGCCGCCTGAACCGCCTATCGGGCACCCTTGAGCGTATTGGGGCAGGGTTGGGCCCCGTTGCCTCGTCGCCAAGCTTTGAGGGCTGCTCGCTCTTTGACCTATGGCATATCAGCAGGACGACAAACGACGTTCCTCGCTTGCTCGAAACGCTGTCGAATGACAACCCGTGGGCCAAGCCGGGGACGGTTGCGTGCCAGCCGGGTGGCGAGTGGGACGTTCGCACCCGCTTTGCACGTATCGTAGAAGCGCTCAACGTGGTCACGCGTCTCGACTACACCTATCGAGCGAACGTCGCCGAAGGCATCATGCTGGTGCGATTTGGCCGCACGGTTGTCGATGCTATGCCGCAGCGCGAATACGATGCTCAAGATGACGCCTGGCGCGAGGTGGATGAGCCTAAGCGCGCGGCATGGGCCACTGAGCACGATGCGCGTATTGCGCTTACACTCGCGGCGGCTTGCTTTGCTTCGGGCACTCGCATCACGCGCTGCTACGTGCAGATTGCGGTTCCCGACGGCGAGCAGGGCGAGCGCGTTGTCGAAACGTATTCCTTTGGCCGTGCGGCCTATCTGGCCGATTGCGTTTCTGTCGCCAAGGATCTTGAGAGCATGGATATGGACGACATGCCCTGCAAGCATTTGCTCGAGGCGTATGAGGCAGATGCTCCGGACATGATTGAGCCTGCAGAGGTTCACGCCCGACCACGCGATGACCATCGTCCATTGCCGCCTGCACTTCGCGATTTACTGCTCGCTGACACGGCTGACGAGCTTGAGGTCATGGAGGAGGACAACGATCCGTATGTCGCCCGTGTCGTCGAGCTGCGCGAGCAATCCAAAGTTGACCGAGCCGGTGCTTTCGAGGGCTTTTCTCGCCTTGTCGAGGAGCTGGAAGCCAAGTGTACGGTTGCCGAGCTTTTGGCGACGGGCCCGGTACAGACCCAGTTCTGCGACAACCAGCTGGTGCGCATGGTGCTGCCGGTGATGGAGGAGGACCGTTCCGTGCGTATCCTTCGCGCTCCGGATGCGCTGTATTTTGCCCAGCACGAGATCTGCAGCTTTTACGCCGAACAAGAGGATTTTGAGCGTGCGCTGCCCGAGGTTCGTCGTCTCTACGATTTGGCGCGCTCGTCCGTGCAGTCTCACTTTGCCCTGATCAACGTGCTAGCACGCCTGGAGCGCTATGACGAGATTATCGAGGTAGCGCGCCACGGTCTGCGCATTGCCAGCGACCGGCCCTCGATCGGTTACCTGTTCTATCGCCTGGCATTCGCCTACTGGAACTGCGACCAGCTCGAGCTGGCGCTGGCATGTTATCGCCTGGTGCCGCGCGGCGAGGAGTCGGGCGGCAGTGCGCAGGAGGAAATGCAGGGCCTTATGAACGAGATGGGCGTCATCAAACCGCCCACGTTTGAGGAGGCTGTCGAGACCATCCGCAAGGCAGGTCTTGAGCTGCCGCCGGTGCCCGCCGTGACCAATCAACTCGCGGATGCCGCCGTGCAACTCGTCGATAACGGCTTCTTTTTCTTGGCGCGCGGCTGCATCTATCAAATGTGGCGCACCATGGGCAACGATGAGCTCGGCTCCCTCAACCGCTCGCTGGGGTAGGGGCGGTATAGAGGGGCCGCACCGCGCTATTTGTATCGGCGCGGGCGGGAGGACCCGACAGAATCGGTAAGGCATAAAGCCGCCGAGCCTGCTAAAACTGTTAAACTCTGCTAAAGTTGCTAAACTTTGTTAAAGTTGTTAAAACTGGCAGAGGAGGTCGAATGTCAAAAGCTATTAATCCCTTTAAGCCAACAGCGGGCATGAATCCACCTGAGCTTATCGGACGCGACGCTGTTTTGGATGACTTTGCCGAGGCTCTTGAGAATGGCCCTGGTGCCCCCGATCGACTCATGCGCATCTCGGGTGTCCGAGGCACGGGTAAAACGGTGCTCCTCAACGCATTGGGCGATCTTGCGCGCAAAAAAGGATTCGAGGTTGTCGACGTCGCCTCAAATGCCGGTTTTTGCGACAGAATTCTCGAGGCTCTGCAGCGAAATGTTCGTCTTGCATCAATGTCGATTTCCCCATCGATTTTAGGAGTCAGCCTTGGCTCCGTGGAGCTGTCGAAGTCAGCCTCTCATCTGGGCGAGGCGATGTACGGTGCCGCGAAGCGAGGTGGTTTGCTCATCACACTCGATGAGATTCAGGACGCCTCAACTGAGGAAATGCGCGAGCTGGGTAATGAAATGCAGCTCTTGATTCGCCAAGGGGCGAATGTCGCCTTTGCATTCGCTGGTTTGCCAACCTCGGTGGATGGCGTGGTGGTGGATGATACGTTGACGTTCCTTCAGAGGGCGAAGCATATCGAACTCACGCGGCTTTCAGATTTTGAAGTCGGCGGATCGTTTGAGGATACGATGAGGCGTGCGGGCAAGGAACTCGACGAAGGCGTTGCTGAGCTTTTGACAAAGGCTTCGGCAGGCTATCCCTTTATGGTCCAGTTGGTCGGATATTACGCTTGGCAGGTTGCTGCGCGCAGCGGGTCGGAGAGCGTGAACGAAGGGTCCGCGCGTAAAGGTATCCAAGCGGCTCTTGATAGCTTTAATGCTATGGTGATTGCCCCGGCGCTGCGCAGGGTTTCAGAGCGACAGTTTCAGTATCTCGCGGCAATGGCTCAATGCGAGGGCGATGAGATTGCCAACGGTGATATCGCCAAGAAGATGGGGTTGCCGGCGAACAAGGTCGGCTCGTATCGTAAACGTCTCATCGATGCGGGGTTGATTGAGCCTGCGGGCTATGGCTGTGTTTCGTTTGCAATTCCGTATATGCGCGACTATTTGTTGGAGGCGGTGCGGGAAAGGTAAAAATGGAATCGCTCCAAATTCCCTCTTGCCCATCCTCGACTGTTTGGTTACTATAGAACGGCTGTTACGGAGAGCTGACCGAGAGGCCGAAGGTGCTCGCCTGCTAAGCGAGTATGCCCCAAAAGGGCATCTGGGGTTCGAATCCCCAGCTCTCCGCCAGTACGAATTTGAAGAAGGGCTCCGTAAGGGGCCCTTTTTGGTATGGAGAACGTTAGCTGGGGATTCGAACCCTCAAAAAATGAGGCGCCCCGTCGGACGCCTCATTTTGGTTCGATGTGATATCGCTTTGGCCCTACACCTCGGGAGCCTTGGCTACAGTTTCGCTCTCGGCTGTGAGCGAGCGGTTGTCGATGCGGCGGCCCAGGCGGTCGAGCTTCACGAGCAGCCACTCGATGGGATTGGGCCCCGTTCCTTCCTCGTCGGCAACCAGGTCCATGACGGCAATCTTGGTGCCGTCCTGCTTAAGCGTAACGCTGCCTACCTTATCGCCAACATGCACCGTGCCCGAAAGGTCATCGTAGCTAACCTTTTCGGTCACTTCGCCGGCGAGTGAGAACACTGTTGCCTGTGCGGCGGGGTCGGCGAGCGTGGCATCGATCGTCTTATCCGTCCAGTCGGTTTGGCCAATGCGCGCCACAAGCGGGTTGCCGTTGGCGGTCTTCTCCTGTGTATTGGCAATTGCGACCGTCACCTTGTGACCGTAGTACCAGTTGGCAAGGGTCGCCGTATCGGTAAAGCGCTGATCGTTGGTTGTGGAGTTCAAAATAACGGCGTAGACCTCGTCGCCGTCGCGGTTGTAGGCGCTCGTAAAGCAATAGCCCGCGTCGTCGGTGGTGCCGGTCTTGCCGCCAATGTTTCCGTCCTGACCGAGCAAAACGTTGTGCGTGTCCATGGAATGCGAATGGTCTGAGCCATCGGCGCCCGTGACCTCAATCCAAGAATCTTCGCTCGCGACGACTTCGCGAATCGTATCGTTTTTCATGGCCTCCCGCATCATCAGTGCCACGTCATGTGCGGTTGAGTGCATGTCGCCGGCCCACTCATCAAAGTCCAGGCCGTGTGGGTTCTCAAAGACCGTGCCGGTGCAGCCGAGCTTTTTGGCGCGCTCGTTCATGGCCTTCACAAAGGTTGCCTCGGCGTCTTTGGTCTTGGGGTCGATCTTTTTGCCTACGTACTCGGCAAGCACGGTGGCGGCGTCGTTGCCCGAGGGGATCATCAGGCCGCGTAGTGCCTGCTCCACGGTGAGCTCGTCGCCTTCGAGCAGTCCGGCAGTCGAGTTGCCTACGGTGGCGGCAGCGTTGCTCACCGTGACCTTCTCGTCCATCTTGCAGTTTTCGACGGTCAGGATTGCGGTCATGACCTTGGTGATCGAGGCGATCTTGACCTGTTCATCGGCACCGCGTCCATAGTAGACGGCGCCGTCCTTGCCCATAACAAGGGCATTCGTTGCCTCGATATCGGGCAGATTTTCGGCCGTGATGCCACGAGCATCGGCGGTCTTGCCGCAAACGTTGTCGGTCATGAGCACTTGGGCGCCGGCAACAGCAGGCACGCCGGCAACAAGGGCGATGGCGCAGGCAAAGCCGGCGACAAGCTGGGCGGAGCGCTTTGCAAAAGAGGTGAGGGACTTCACAGGTTTCGCTTTCGACGGGATGGTCTCTTCTGGCACTAGAGTATATCGTTTGCCGGCGACGACGATCGTTGCGTGCGCGCATGGCCCGCATTCGTGCTCGAACGGGCACAAGGGTGCTTAAGGTCGACTTAATCGCCCGCGCTTGTTGTGTGTGGCGGGCGCCGCCTCGGGCATAATGGAGCGCGAGAGGAGCACGCATGAACGAGCGCATACTGGTAGTTGATGACGAGAAGGCCATCGCCGACCTGGTTGGTATCTACCTTACAAAGGAGGGCTTTGACGTCCAGATCGCCTACAGCGGGGCCGATGCGGCCAAGGCAATCTTGGGGCAAGAGTTTGACTTGGCACTGCTCGATGTCATGCTGCCCGATATCGACGGCTTTGAGCTGCTGCGTACCATCCGTGCCAGCCATACCTATCCCGTAATTATGTTGACGGCACGCGATGCCCAGCAGGATAAGATCGAAGGCCTTTCGCTTGGCGCGGACGATTACGTGGTCAAGCCGTTCCGCCCGCTGGAGCTCATCGCGCGCGTTCATGCTCAGCTGCGCCGCTACACCAGCTACGGTAGCCGCGCGCAGGCGATCGAGTCGCCGACCCTCCAGCTCGACGGCCTCGAGATCAACCGTGACGCTCGCTCCGTGACGGTGGACGGTGCGCCGGTGCGCCTCACGCCCATCGAGTATTCCATCTTGCTGTATCTGGTCGAGCATCGTGGCAGCGTGGTGGCCGTGGGGGACCTGTTCCGCGCGGTGTGGAACGAGGATTTTATGCCCGGCTCCAACAATACGGTGATGGTGCACATCCGCCATCTGCGCGAAAAGATCGGCGACGATGCCCAAAAGCCGCGCTTTATCAAAAACGTCTGGGGCGTCGGCTACATAATCGAATAACGCCTTTGGTGGTGGGGAAGTGGATATGACAAAAGACGATAGACGGGTATTCGAGGTGCCCGATCGACTCTTTGAATACATAAGGGCGGTCGTCGACAACCGCGCGCTTGCGACGGTGCTGCTCTTTTTGCTGAGTCTGCTACTCATCGGCATTGACAATATTGTTGGCATCCTGGCAGTTCTGCTCATTGGCTTCTTGCTGATCGATCGATTCGAAATCGTTCGCCGCTGCGTGGTAATCGGCGGTGCCGCGTGGACGATTACGCTGGCAATCGGGGCCATGGCGCTTGGCGGTATTGGCGAGCCCGTGTTCTTTGATGCCGCCTTTGTGTTCAACATGCTCGGCTTTGTGCTGGCGCTCGCCGTCTGTGTCCTGTTCTTTTGCGGGCGCGCCCTGTATTACCAGGGTTATGAGCAAGGCGAGCAGCATGCCGACCGCGTGATCGCCGCCCGTATTCAGGACCGTCTGATCGATAGCCCTGACACGTGGGATACCATCGACGGCGACTTTCTCGAGGTCGAGGGTGCGCTCAATCGGGCGCGCGATTGTGAGCGCAAGGTTCAACAGGCCCTGCGCGACGAATCGCATCGCAAAGATGATCTGGTTACGTACCTGGCGCACGACCTGCGTACGCCGCTCGCCAGTGTGGTGGGCTATCTTTCGCTCCTGCAGGAGGCTCCCGATTTGCCACTTGAGCAGCGTGCACGCTTTACGGGAGTAGCGCTCGACAAGGCCCATCGGCTCGACGCGCTCATCGAGGAGTTCTTCGACATCACGCGTTTTGATTTCCACGATATCGTGCTTACCCGCGCCTACGTCGATTTGGGGCTATTGCTGGCGCAGGTGGCCGACGAGTTCTATCCCATTCTCAACGAACAGCACAAGGAAGCCCAGGTTGATATCTGCGAGGACCTGACGGTGCTCGTGGACGGCGACAAGATGGCTCGCGTATTCAACAACATCATGAAAAACGCCGTTGCCTATAGCTATGAAGGCTCGACGATCACGATCGAGGCCAGGCGTTTGGGCGACGGTGGCGTACGCGTACGATTTGTGAACCAGGGCGATCCGATCCCTGAGCCAAAGCTTAAGGTGATCTTTGAGAAGTTCTATCGCCTGGATGCAGCGCGTGCGACCAATCGCGGCGGTGCTGGGCTGGGGCTTGCCATCGCCAAGGAGATTGTATGCGCGCATGGCGGTGCCATCGCGTGCGAATCGACGCCCGAGCATACCGTCTTTACCATCGAGCTGCCCGCCGCGTAGCGTAGGCGCCTTTACAAACACCTGACAATGCGTTCACGTGCATATGAGCCGCGATTTCTACTATCGATACTGCTGAATTGATATCGATGTGGAGGTATGCGGTATGACGGCTGCTGCGGCCATGGAGCCCACGGAGCTCGAGGAGCTAATGGAGGCGCAAGCCCAGGCTGCGCACGAGCGCGAAGTCGGGGACGCGACTCGTCCCACGGCGCAGGATCTTGCCGCCTCGCCGACGCGCATCGACGTCAAGGGCCTCGACCTGTTCTATGGCGACCACCATGCGCTCAAGAACGTATCCATCAAGATTCGCGACAAGCAGATTACCTCGTTTATCGGTCCTTCGGGCTGCGGTAAGTCAACGCTGCTGCGTTGCTTTAACCGCATGAACGACGGCATCAAGGACTGCCGCATCGAGGGCAAGATCGCGCTCGATGGCCAGGATGTTCTGGGCGACTACGACATCTGCCGCCTGCGCCAGCGCGTGGGCATGGTGTTCCAGCGCCCTAACCCGTTTCCCATGAGAATCTACGACAACGTCGCGTATGGTCCGCGCGGCATGGGCGTGCGCGATCGTGTCGTTCTGGATGAGCTGGTCGAGGACTCTCTTCGTCGCGCTGCGCTATGGGATGAGGTCAAGGACAAGCTCAAGGAGTCGGGGCTGGGCCTTTCGGGCGGGCAGCAGCAGCGTCTGTGCATCGCCCGCGCGCTTGCCGTGCAACCCGATATTCTGCTGATGGACGAGCCCACGAGCGCTCTCGATCCCGTGTCGACGTTGGTGGTTGAGCAGCTGGCCTGCGAGCTCAAAGAGACCTGCACGCTCGTGGTCGTTACGCACAATATGCAGCAGGCGGCGCGTATCTCCGACTCGGTCGCGTTTTTCTTGCTGGGTGAGTTGGTGGAGCACGCGCCCACCGCTCAGCTTTTCAAAAATCCCGCCGATCCTCGCACGGCGGATTATTTGACGGGACGTTTTGGCTGATACCATCTAGTAAAGGTACCTTTAGGGTTAAGATGCGGTCATGCCGGCCGCAAAGGGGTTCAACATGATCTATTACGTCGAGGACGATGACAACATTAGGGATCTGACGGTCTATGCGCTGCGCAAGCAGGGGATCGAGGCCGAGGGCTTTTCGTGCGACGGCGAGTTTAAGGCCGCCGTGGCTCGACGGGTGCCCGATGCTGTCCTGCTTGACATCATGCTGCCCGATACCGACGGTTTGGCAATTATGCGTCGCCTGCGCGCCGACCGCCTGACGGCGACGGTGCCCATCATGATGCTTACCGCCAAGGACACCGAGCTCGACAAGGTGATGGCGCTCGATGGCGGTGCCGACGATTATCTGACCAAGCCGTTTTCGCTCATGGAGCTTGCCAGCCGTTGCCGTGCGCTGCTGCGCCGCGGCGGTATGGTCAAACAGGCGAGCGATGTGCTCAGCGTGGGCGATATCGTGCTTTCGCCCAGCCATCGCGAAGTGACCGTTGCCGGCGAGCCGCTCAAACTCACCTTGCGCGAGTTCGATTTGCTCGAATATCTTATGCGCAAGCCCGGCGTGGTCTTTACCCGCGAGTCGCTGCTGCAGAGCGTGTGGGGCTGGGACTTCGATGGCGGCTCGCGTACCGTCGACGTGCACGTGCAGACGCTTCGCCAAAAGCTCGGCGAGCGTGCCGGCGCTATCGAGACGGTGCGCGGCGTGGGCTATCGCCTGGCGGAGCCTTCCGCCGGTAGCGATACTGAAGATGCCGTCGCTGCGGCAGCAGCATCGGAGGAGTAGTCCGTGGTCTTTGCCCCTCAGGGAAAACACACGCTCTCGCATCGCGTGTTTGCGACGATATTTGTCTGCGCTATGTCCGTCATTTTGGCGTTTACGGTGCTGGGCGCGTTCTTCGTGCAAAACACCTTGGCAGATGCCACGAGTGCCAACCTTTCGCAAGAAACCGAGCTTATTGCCGCCGCCTTAAACGAGCAGAAGGAACCCATCGCATTCTTGCGAAGTCTCGATCGCGAGGACCTTCGTATCACGCTGATCAATAAGGATGGATCGGTCGCCTACGACAACGAGGCGTCTCCTTCCACGTTGCCCAACCATGGCGATCGCCCCGAGGTCGTTGAGGCCCTTGAGAGCGGTTCGGGCTCCGCGGAGCGCTCGAGCGCCACGCTCGACGAGATTATGCTATATCGCGCCGTCGCCCTCGATAACGGTCAGGTCGTTCGTTTGGCACAGGCTCAGCCTGGCGTTGCGGCGATTTTGCTCTCGTTGGTGGCGCCGATGCTGCTTATCGCGGTGGCGTGCGCGGTGCTCTCGTTTTTCCTTGCGCGCCGCGAATCCCGTGCCATCATTGCGCCGCTGCAGGAGGTCGATTTGGACCACCCGCGCCGTAGCTATGAACATGCCTACACCGAGATGGTTCCCATGCTCGAGCGCATTGAGTCGCAGCGCCAGGAGCTTAAACGCCAGATGGCGGTGCTGGCCGATAACGACCGCATGCGTCGTGAGTTCACGGCCAATATCACTCATGAGCTCAAGACCCCGCTTACCGCGATTTCGGGCTACGCCGAGCTTATTGCAAACGGCATGGTTGAGGGCGAGGATGACCTGCGCAACTTTGGCGGTCGAATCTATCGCGAGGCGGGCCGTCTAGCAGCGCTGGTAAACGACATCTTGACGTTGTCTAACCTGGACGAGGCCGAGCGCGCGACCGAGGGCGAGGCAGTGCCTATTGGTTCCACGGAACCCATTGAGCTCTCGCGCGCTATTACGACGGTGGAGCAGCGCCTTGAGCAGGTCGCCCGACAGTCGGACGTGACCATCGTGCGCAAGACGAAGCCCGTTGTGGTCGAAGGTGTGCCACGCCTGATCGACGAGCTGATTTATAACCTGGCCAGTAACGCTATTCGCTATAACCAGCCCGGTGGCACGGTTACGCTTCGATGTGGGACCAATGATGAGGGTCATCCGTACCTGACGGTTGCCGATACAGGTATCGGCATCGCGCCCGAGGAGCAGGGCAAGGTGTTCGAGCGCTTCTATCGCGTGGACAAGAGCCGCTCCAAGGCACGTGGCGGAACAGGCTTGGGTCTGGCCATCGTTAAGCATGCCGCCGTGTATCACCATGCTTCGCTCGACCTATCGAGCGAGCTGGGTGTGGGGACTACCATCACGGTGACGTTTCCCGTACAGCAGGACGAATCATTTGCGTAGCAATGCAGCAAACGTGTTGTTTTGACGCCGCACCGGGGTTGCCGATGCGGCGTTATTATTGCGCAACATTGCCGTATGTGCTGTATCTTATGTATAGAGTTCGGACTTGGCAGAAAGATGCGATATGATACGAGCAGTTTTGTCGATATGAACTAGGGAAATGAAAGGCAAGCTGCATGACCCTTCTCGAACTGTTCCAGCTGCTCAAAAAGCACCTTCAGCTGGTCATCGCCCTTCCGGTGGTCTGCGCGATCGCCATGGGCATCGTGTCCTTCGTTGCGATGGACAACACCTACACCGCGACGACGAGCATGTACATTCTCGCCAAGACCGACGATAGCGGCCAGATGAGCTACAACGATCTCTCGGCGAGCCAGATGCTTTCCAACGATATCGCCACGCTGCTGGATAGCGATAGCGTTAAGAGCGGCGCCGCCAAGGAACTGGGCCTCACCGATCTGGATGACTACAAGGTGTCTGTTTCCTCCGAGACCACCACGCGTGTCATTACGCTTTCGGTTACCGGCACCGATGCCAAGGAGACGGCTGAGGTCGCAAAGGCCATAGCTAGCTCGGTGAGTACGGTCGCTCAGAACGTCGGCGCTGCCCAGAGCATCAACGTTATCGACGAGGCTAAGACCCCCGAAGCCCCCAGCGGTCCCAAGCGTATGCTGTACGTTGCTGTCGCGTTCCTCGCCGGTATCTTTATCGCAGTCGCCTATGTCGTTTTGGCAGACATGCTCAATACCCGCATCCGCGGTGCCGAAGAGGCGGAAGAGCTCCTGGGCATTCCCGTTGTTGGCCGAATTCCGGCTATGAAAGGTGGTAAATAGGCATGGCTAAGGCAAAGAACACCGATAAGCTCGTTGTACAGAATGCCGCCAAGACCCTTCTGGCCAACATCCGCTTTGCGAGCGTGGACGACCCCATTCGCACCATCACCGTTACCTCCTCGATTCCCAACGAGGGCAAGTCTACGGTTTCCATTAACCTTGCCCAGGCAATCGCCACGAGCGGCAAGTCCGTGCTCCTGGTCGAGGCCGATATGCGCCGCAGGTGCCTTTCCGATATGCTCGGCGTTCGTTCGCGCGGCGGACTCTATGCGGTCCTTTCCGAGCAGATCTCCATTGACCAGGCAATTGTCGAGACGGGTCAGAAGAACTTCTACTTCCTTGATGCCGAGCCGCATATTCCCAATCCTGCCGACATCATCGTCTCTCACCGCTTTGCCAAGCTGGTAAAGGCACTGTCTGCTAAGTTCCAGTACGTCATCTTTGATGCTCCCCCGGTCGGCACCTTCATCGATGCTGCCGAGATTGCCAGCCTGACCGACGGTACGCTGTTCGTGGTGCGCGAGGACTTCACCAAGCGCGAGGAGGCACTCAACGCTATCGGCCAGCTTAAGAAGTCCGAGAAGGTCAAGCTCATCGGTACCGTCATGAACTACTGCGAGACCGAGACCAGCGAGTACTACTACTCCTACTACACCAAGGACGGTAAGAAGGTGAAGAAGGGCTCCGACGATCAGGGGACTTCCAAAAAGGGCATCTTCACCAACCGAGCAAACGTTTAGTTGATTAAGGCTGACCTATGCGTGACATTCATTGCCATATCTTGCCGGGTGTAGACGACGGCGCCGCCGATCTCGATGAGAGCTTGGCGATGCTCGAGGCTGCCAAGCGGGCCGGTGTAACCAGAATCGTTTGCACTCCTCACTGCCGTGATCCCTATTTTGATTACGACAAGATGTGGGATGCCTTTGAGCTGCTGCGTGATAACGCTGACGGTTTTCCGCTCCAGATGGGCTTCGAGGTCAACCATCGAAAGCTCGTTGAACTTGGTATCGATGCCGCGGAGCACTTGCATTTCGATGGAACCA
Organism: uncultured Collinsella sp.; assembly: GCA_902494585.1. Taxonomy (GTDB): domain Bacteria; phylum Actinomycetota; class Coriobacteriia; order Coriobacteriales; family Coriobacteriaceae; genus Collinsella. Next base: position 13,230 of record CABUUD010000012.1, read on the forward strand.
ACGAGTTTCTGCTCGAGCTTTCGACACATGCCGATGCGTATGCGTTTAGAGAGTACGAGAACACGATTTACGATTTGCAGTGCCGTGGCTACCAGGTGATCATCGCTCATCCTGAGCGCTATCGTGCGGTTCAAAAGGATGTAAGCGTGGCGGAGCGCCTGGTCGATATGGGCTGCAAACTGCAGGCTTCGGCGGACTTTATTGCCGGCGGTCGCTTTGGTCGCGAGAAAAAGCCGGCACAGCGCCTGTTCGATCAGAACCTGTACAGCTTCATCGCGAGCGATGCCCATAACGTGGGTCATTACGACTGCCTGGCGAAGGCTCGCGCGAAGTTTAGCGTACGCGGAGCGCATTTTCGCTAAAATCTGTCCCTAACGTTCGCATTGAATGAAGGGGCAGCCATGGATATTCAACTTAAGACGGGATGCTTTGATGACGCGGCGTTGGTGCGCCGCGTCGTTTTTATGGACGAGCAGGGCTACGAGAATGAGTTCGACGCTATCGACGAGGATCCGAACTGCATTCATGTGACGCTCTATGTAGACGGCGAGCTTGCCGGTTGCTCGCGCGTGTTTCCCGAAGAGCTTGAGCGCGTGGCTGACGCAGAGGCCCCGGTGTTGCCGGCATGCGACATGGACGAAGGCGTTGCGGCGGGGGAGACCTACATTATGGGGCGCGTGGCTGTGCTGCCGAGCATGCGCCGTCGCGGTTTGGCGAGCAAGATTGTCGAGGCCAGTGATGCCGCCGCGCGTGATGCCGGCGCCAAGCTTATTAAGCTGCATGCGCAGGAATACGTGCTGCCGCTCTATAAAGGCGGGCTACACGCAAATTGCCCCGGTAGATTACGAAGACGAGGGCCAGCCCCATGTCTGGATGGCCAAGCGCGTAGATGGCAGATAGGGACGTTCCTTTTCTGCCGGCAGCTGGGGACACTCCTTGGCAATTGACGCATTGGAGCGCTCGGACATACAGTTTTTCGATTCCGTATGTATATATGCGCGTTAATGGGTTATAAAATCTAAGTCTGAACATAGCAGGTCTGCGATTCGGCTCGGGCGACCGGGCCGTTTTTGCGGACGGGGGTAGCGCGAAAGGACTGCACATGCGTCAATTTAAGACCGAGAGCAAAAAACTGCTCGACCTCATGATCAACTCCATCTACACCAATAAGGAAATCTTCCTGCGCGAGCTTATCTCTAACGCGAGCGACGCCGTCGACAAGCTCAACTTTAAGAGCCTGCAGGATCCGAGCGTCAAGATCGACCAGGGCGACCTGGCTATTCGCGTTTCCTTTGATAAAGACGCCCGCACCATTACCATCTCGGATAACGGCATTGGCATGACCGCCGAGGAGCTCGAGCGCAATCTGGGCACCATCGCCCATTCCGGCTCCGAGGAGTTTAAGACCGAGAACGCCGAGCAGCAGGGTTCGGATGTCGACATCATCGGTCAGTTTGGCGTGGGCTTCTACTCGGCTTTTATGGTCGCCAGCCATGTGAAGGTCGTCAGCCGCGCCTATGGCGAGGATGTCGCCCATGTGTGGGAATCCGACGGTCTTGAGGGTTACACCATCGAAGACGGCGAGCGCGCCGAGCACGGCACCGATGTCATCCTGACGCTGCGCGAGAACGAGAAGCTCGATGCCGACGGCGAGGCCGAGACCTACGATCGCTTCCTGACCGAGTGGGGCCTCAAGAGCTTGATTCAGCAGTACAGCAACTATGTGCGTTACCCGATTCAGATGATGGTGTCCAAGAGCCGCCAGAAACCCAAGCCCGAGGACGCCGGCGACGATTACAAGCCCGAGTACGAGGACTACCAGGAGCTCGAGACCGTCAATTCCATGACACCGATCTGGAAGAAGCGCAGCTCCGATGTCGAGCAGAAGGACTACGACGAGTTCTACAAGTCCACGTTCCACGACTTTGACGATCCCGCGCGCACCATCAGCTTCCACGCCGAGGGCACGCTCGAGTATGACGCCCTGCTGTTTGTGCCAGGACGCGCGCCGTTCGATCTGTACAGCAAGGACTACGAGAAGGGTCTGGCGCTCTACAGCTCCAACGTCCTGATCATGGAGAAGTGCGACGACCTGCTGCCCGACTACTACAACTTTGTCCGCGGCGTCGTGGATTCCGCCGACGTGTCGCTCAACATCTCGCGCGAGACGCTGCAGCAGAACCGTCAGCTCAAGGCCATCGCCAAGCGTGTGGAAAAGAAGATTACCGCCGACCTTGAGGATATGCGTGACAACGACCGCGAGGCCTACGAGAAGTTCTTTGAGAACTTTGGCCGCGGTCTTAAGTACGGCATCTACTCGAGCTATGGCATGAAGGCCGATGAGCTCGCCGACCTGTTGCTGTTCTGGTCTGCCAAGGAACAGAAGATGATTACCCTGGCCGAGTATGCCAAGGGCATGCCCGAGGATCAGAAGGCCATCTACTACGCCGCCGGCGACTCGCGCGAGCGCTTGGCCAAGATGCCCGTGGTAAAGGGCGTGCTCGACCGCGGCTATGACGTGCTGCTGCTGACGCAGGATGTGGATGAGTTCACGTTCCAGGCTATGCGTGAGTACGTTGCCGCCGATATGCCCAAGATCTACGAGGACGATGCTGCCCGCGAGGCTGCCGAGAAGGCTGTGGCCGACGGTGCCGAGCCCGAGGTCGAGGATCGTCATCTAGAGCTCAAGAACGTTGCGACTGGCGATCTTGATCTGGCGACCGAGGACGAGAAGAAGGAGGCCGAGGACGCCACCAAGGAAAACGAGGACCTCTTCAGCGCTATGAAGGAGGCGCTCGGTGACAAGGTCGAGAAAGTTGCCGTCTCCGCGCGCCTGACCGATGCCCCCGCTTGCATCACTACCGAGGGCCCGCTTTCGCTCGAGATGGAGAAGGTGCTCCAGAAGGGTCCCGAGGGCGCGCCCGACGGTATGCCCAAGAGCCAGCGCGTGCTCGAGCTCAACGCCAAGCACCCGGTCTTCGACAAGCTTGTCGCTGCCCAGAAGGCAGGCGACGCCGACAAGATCAAGCAGTACTCCGGCTTGCTCTACGATCAGGCCCTGCTGGTCGAGGGCATCCTCCCCGAGGACCCCGTTGCCTTCGCGGCGGCTGTTTGCAACTTGATGTAGTTCGGGGATACGGCACCGTAACTAGATTAGAACGAGAGTGGATAATCTCCCGCTTTTGGCTCGAATGCGGGCTTGAAGTGGGAGATTTTCCACTCTCGTTTCCTTTTGTACGGAGTAGTCGTTGGGGACGTTCTTAAATGACTATTTGAATTGCTAATTTGTGCGGGTTGTGGTTTTGTGACCTGCTGAAATTAAAGATACTGTACAACTGTACGTTAATTCGTCTTCGTAGTATATTGCTACCCGCAAAACTCAATACCATTGTGCTCTGAGACGCTAAAGCGCCTACGTACAATGGTTGTCGATAGTACGATTCGATTTAACGACAGGATGGATGGTCCAAGCGTGAGTCTCGGCAGCAAACTATCCAATGCAAAGGTCTCCTTTGCGATATTTAAGCGCGACATTAAGCGACTGCTTGTGAACCCCGTCGCCTTGGTGGTTACCCTTGGCGTGTGCGTTATTCCCTCGCTGTATGCCTGGTACAACATCGTGGCCAACTGGGATCCGTACGGAAACACCCAGGGTATCAAGATTGCCATCGCCAACAACGATCGGGGCACCCAAAACGACTTGGTGGGCGAGCTCAACGCGGGCGACCAGGTTGTCGATCAGCTCAAGGAGAACGATCAGCTGGGCTGGACCTTCGTCGATTCGGCGTTCGATGCCAAGGAGGGCGTCGAGAGCGGTGAGTACTATGCGGCCATCGTAATCCCCAAGAACTTCTCGGATAACCTGGTTTCGATGCTCGACGGTAACTACCATCAGCCCAAGCTTACGTACTACGTCAATGAGAAGAAGAGCGCTATTGCGCCCAAGGTTACCGACACCGGTGCAAGCACCATCGAGGAGCAGATCAACTCGGAATTTGTCTCCACGGTGGGCGAGACCGTTGCCAGCATTGCCAAGGATGCCGGAGTCGATTTAAAGGACAAGGCAACCCAGACTCAGGATTCGTTGGCAAGTTCTGTCTCCGAGGCATCCGATACCTTGGGCGAGGTGCGCGATTCGATTGGCGACATGAATGCCGCCATCGATAAGACGAGTGGCGCTATCGCCTCGGCTGATGCGGCACTTGCCGGCATGCAGGGTCAGGCGCCGTCACTGACGCAAGCGATCTCTCAGGGCAACGACCTGCTGGGTGAAGCTCGCACCACGGCGGGCAACTCTATCGCCTCGCTCTCCAAGGCGCTCTCGGAAGGCAGCCTTGCGCTCACCAAGACGTCGGCCTCCGCGAACGCTGCCATCGGCAAGCTGACGGGCACGGTCACATCTACGACCACCCGTATCGACAACTCGCTCGAGTCTCTCCAAGCGACGATCGACCACAATAAGGCCGTTATCGGGCACTTGGAGATTCTCGCCAATGACACGTCGACAGGTTCCGAGGAAATTGACGCGCGCATTGTATCGACCATCAATACGCTCCGTGAGCAGAACGAGAAGTTGCAGAGCATCAAGGACGGTCTGTCCGCGCAGTCGAGCGCCATGGCGAATGACGCCGCGGCTGTCTCGGGTGCCAGCGACGCTATCAATAACGCAATTCAGACCGGTGCGACCAACCTTGGCCAGGCCCAGACGGACCTGGGTCAAAACGCGCTGCCGAAGGCCTCGAGCGCGCTTGATTCCTTTGCCGCCGTCTCGGGTGATTTGACGGGTATCGTATCTGGCCTCACGCCCACGATTGCAAGCGCGCGCGGTACGCTTTCGCAGCTTAACGCTACGCTCGGCCAGGCCAAGACCACGCTGTCCCAGACCGATTCCTCGCTTGCCAAGGTCCAGGACAAGCTCGCAACCGCCGCCAACGACATCGCGGCGCTACAGACCTCCGAGTCCATGGGCGAGCTGGCCGATCTGATGGGCGTCGACGTCAATGACGTCGCAGACTTCATGGCATCTCCGGTTGAGCTCGCGTCCAAGTCGATCTATCCGGTTAAGAGCTTCGGCTCGGGCATTGCCCCGTTCTATACCAACCTGGCGCTTTGGGTGGGCGGCTATGTGCTCATCGCCATCTACAAGCTCGAGGTCGACCGTGAAGGTGTTGGCAGCTTTACGGCGCGCCAAGGCTACTTTGGCCGCTGGTTGCTCATGGTGATCCTGGGCGCGTTGCAGGCCATCATCGTTACGGTGGGTGATCTGGTCATTGGCGTACAGTGCGTCAACCCGCTGCTGTTCGTGCTGGGCGGCATCGCCATCTCGTTTACGTACGTCAACATCATTTACGCGCTGTCCACTACGTTTAAGCACATCGGCAAGGCAATCGGCGTCATTCTGGTTATCGTGCAGATTCCGGGTTCATCGGGCATGTACCCCATCGAGATGATGCCTGGCTTCTTCCAGTGGCTGCACCCACTGCTGCCCTTTACCTACGGCATCAATCTGCTGCGCGAGACGGTCGGCGGCATGTACTCGTTTAACTACCTGTTTAACCTGTGCATTCTGGGCGTGTTCTTGATCGTGGCGCTCTTTATCGGCCTGCAGCTGCGTCCGCTGCTGCTCAACCTTAACCTGCTCTTTGATAAACAGCTCTCCACGACCGGTATGATGATTTGCGAGTCCAACGACCTGCCGCGCCAGCGCTACTCGCTGCGCACGGCCATGCGCGTCATGCTCGATTCCGATTCGTACCGTCGCGAACTGCTCGATCATGCGGTCGCCTTTGAACATCGCTACCCGTACTACATCAAGGGCGGTTTTGCCGCCGTGGTGGGCGTTCAGGTCCTGCTCTTTGTCCTGTCGACGGTTCTCGATATCGACAATAACGGCAAGATCATCCTGCTTGTCATTTGGATCATCTCGGTTATTGCCATCTGCGGCTGGCTGATCAATATCGAATATATCCGAGCGAGCCTCAATACCCAGATGCGCATCTCGGCGCTTTCGGATGAGGACCTGCGTCGCGAGATGCGCGAACACACGGCCGCCATTCCTGCCGCCCGCCACATGTTTGGCCTCAACGCCAGCGAGCGTGGTGCCAAGGGCGGCGATCAGTCCACGAGCCGCTTGCCGCATATCGGCTCGCACCATAAATCTCAGGGCAGCGACAGCACAGCCACAAATGATGGAGATACCACCGCGCTTGGCAAGCACTCCAAAGGAGGTGAGGCATAAATGAAGAACATCCTGCATCTGTTTAAGCGCGATGTCCAAAACGTGTCTCGCTCCGTGATCGGCTTGGTTGTCGTGATGGGCCTCATTATCGTACCGTGTCTGTACGCGTGGTTTAACATCGCCGGCAGCTGGGATCCGTACGGCAACACCGGCAATCTTAAGATCGCCGTGGTCAACACCGATGAGGGTTACGAGAGCGATTTGATCCCCGTCGAGGTTAACGTGGGCGAAAACGTGACCGCCACCCTACGCGGCAACGAGAGCTTCGATTGGGTTGTGCTCAACAATCGCGAAAAGGCTATCGAGGGCGTTAAGTCGGGCGCGTACTATGCTGCCGTCGTTATCCCCAAAACGTTTAGCGCTGACATGATGACGCTTTTCTCGACCGACGTGAAACACGCCGATATCGAGTTTTACGAGAACCAGAAGGCCAACGCCATTGCGCAGATCGTGACCGAGAAGGGTTCGAGTGCCGTTCAGAGCCAGGTTAACGAAACTTTTACCGAGACCATTACGAGCATCGGTCTTAAGACGGTGTCCAGCCTGCTCGATTTCATGAGCACCGACCAGGTCAGCAACTTTATCGCCAACCTGTCCTCGACGCTTGGCGATTCGATTGAGGACCTGCGAGACGTTCAGGCAAATGCTTCGTCGCTGGCGGGCATTTTGAGCTCCACGTCCGATTCGCTGACGTCGGCGAGCGGCATGCTCAAGCAGACCGGTGCCGTCGATGAGTCGACAAAGCAGCTCATGGAACATGCCAAAAGCGGCATCGATGATTCCAAAGAAGCGCTTAAGGCGGCAAACGATGCCATCGATGCCGCAATCGATGGAAGTGCGGGTTCGTTCGACAATGTGTCTGCCGAGCTCGCGAAGGCGTTCGACACCGCAAACCAGCATGTCGACCTTACGGTGTCCCAACTCAACGATGCCGCTGCGGCCCTCAATGCGCGCGCCAAGGATATCGATGCGATGGCCGATCAGCTCCGCAGCCTTGCCGACCAGGTGAGCGATGAGAATTTGAAGGACGGCCTCAAGTCCGCCGCGACGTCGCTGGGCAGAATCGCCGTTGAGTACCGCAACAATGCCAATGAGCTGACGAATATCGCGACGTCGCTCACGAAGAGTATGACAGAGGTTAACAAGTCGCGTGCCGAGGTCGATCAGGCAATCGCGGATGCCAAGGCCGGTATCTCGGGCGCCAAGATTGACTACGACTCTACGTTCTCGGTTAAGGCCAAGGAGCTCAAGAAGACTATTTCGGGCGTTTTGGATTCGCTCAACGGTATCTCGGGCGACCTGGATAGTGCTGTTGCCGGCCTGACCGACGCATCCGGTTCGCTGGCAAAGGGCCTCTCCAAGGCTGCAAAGCTGGTCAACAAGGCTTCCGATCAGCTGGGTGAGGCGTCGGACAAGATCAGCGCGTTTAAGGACGAGCTCGACGGCGCCTTGATGTCGGATGACCTCGCTACGATCAAGACGATGATCGGCAATGATCCCGAGGGTCTGGCCGTGTCGCTTTCCGGCCCTGTCGCACTCGACCGCAAGCCGGTCTATCCAATCCGCAACTACGGTTCGGCCATGGCGCCGTTCTACACGATTCTGTCGCTCTGGGTCGGCTCGATCGTACTAGCGGCCATGATGAAGGTCTCGGTTGACGATGAGCTTATCAACGAGCTCATCCCCGTACGCCTGCACGAGATCTATCTGGGTCGTTACCTGTTCTTTGGCGGTCTGGCCCTGCTACAGGCGACGCTCGTGTGCGCGGGCGACATCCTGTTCTTTGGCATTCAGTGCGACAACCCGCTGCAGTTTGTGCTAGCGGGCTGGGTCGCGAGTCTCGTGTTCTCCAATATCGTCTACACGCTTACGGTTTCGTTTGGCGATATCGGCAAGGCGCTCGCAGTCGTGCTGTTGGTCATGCAGGTCGGCGGTTCGGGCGGCACGTTCCCCATCGAGATGACCGGCCCCGTGTTCCAGGCGATCTATCCGTTCCTGCCGTTTACTCACGGCATCAACGCCATGCATGCTGCCATGGCTGGCGCCTACCATATGGAGTACTGGGTTGAGCTGGGCATTCTGGCGAGCTATCTGATTCCGTCGCTGGCCTTGGGCGTCGTCTTCCGCCGTCCGGTCATCAAAGCCAACGACTGGATTATCGAAAAGCTGGAGTCGACAAAGCTTATTTAGTGCGGCAACTTTAACGCTGATGTAGCACTAATGCCAGCGAGCGAGCCGCATTTGCGCCAAGGTGACGTGAAATTATTAAGTTACGCGGTTTTACCAAACCGCGTAACGGCTCGACGCTGCAAACGACCCTAAGCGGCAATCTGACGTTCAATTTCAAGGGCGCGACCAGAAGGTCAGCGCCCTTTCATTTCACGTCACCTTGCTCGCTTAGGGCCGTTTTCGCTGACATTGACGAAACATCGAGGTTTACTCTGTCGACGCTTTAGTGGGCTGGATTGCGGTGCAACGCTGGTTGTTGCTACAGTAGCGGGGCGTGCCGGGGGTCCGGTGCGCCCCGTTTTTATTTGACCATGAGGCGGCACGCAGCCATACGCGTGCGGACACCACGCCCAGATTGAGTGTGAGGATGTTCCATGGCCCAATACGCTGCCAACGAAATCGAAAACATGCCCGATAGCCCTGTGGCCCGTGAGGATTTGGGCGCGGGCGGTATTCCCAGGGGCGCCGGCGCACGCTCCCCGCTGTTCTGGAAAGTTTTGCTACTTTCGGTGGCGGTCATCTGGGGCTACTCCTTTACCACTATGAAGGACGCACTCGGCACCATTCCGGTGTTCGAGCTGCTCTATGTACGCTTTCTGCCTGCAGCGTTGGTCATGTTTGCCGTCTTCCACAAGCGCATCACTGCACATTTCAACGCTCGCAATCTGATCGTTGGCCTGAGTATGGGCGTGCTCATGTGGGCGGCCTATGCGTTGCAGACGGTCGGTCTGGCATATACTACGGCGGGCAAGAATGCTTTTTTGACGGGCACGTATTGCATCCTCGTGCCGTTCGCGAGCTATTTTCTGAGCGGAGAAAAACTCACCCGCTATAACCTGGGCGCGGCACTGCTGTGCTTGGCGGGCATTGGCTTGGTGGCGCTCGATAGCGTCGAGTTCAACATCGGTGACGTCATTACGCTGGCAGGCGCGGTCTTCTTCGCCATCCAGATGGCGGTGACCGCCAAGTACGGTCGCAAAATGGACATCAACGTTATCACGTTTTGGATGTTTGTGGGCAACGGCGTGCTGAGCCTGGTTTCGTCGCTGTTATTCGAGACCCAGGCGCCTCTGTCCGTGTGGACGCCGAACTTTATCGGTGTGATGGCGTTTCTCTCGGTGGGCTGCACATGCGTGGCTCTGCTCATCCAAAACGTCGGCCTGGCGCATGTCCCGGCTTCGACGGGCTCACTGCTCCTTTCGATGGAGTCGCCTTCGGGCGTGTTGTTTTCGGTGCTGCTGATGGGGGAGGCGCTCACCTCGCGCCTGCTCGCCGGCTTCGTGCTTATCTTCCTGTCGATTATCTTGAGTGAGACTCACTTCGATTTTTTGCGCAAAAAGCCGCGCCCGCAATTGTAAACAACTTGTTGCGCCGCCCTCCCGGGGCGGCATTTTTTATGCGTCGCCCTTAAAGTTGTACCTTGCACTTTATGCTATCAAAGTGCTTGCTGCAAAAACGTTACTGGAGGGCATCTATGGCACCAGCTTTGTCCGATTTTCAACCGCAACCAGCGCCCAAGGCTACCGCAGCGGCGCAGGCCGCTATCGGTGACGGTCTTGTTGCAGAAGCTCAGACTTTTGCAGACGAGCTTGCTGTGTGTCGACACGATCTACACCAGATGCCCGAGCTGGGTAACAACCTTCCGCAGACGTCCGCCTTTATCCAGGTGCGTCTGGACGAGATGGATATTCCCTATGCCGTGCTTGTTGACGGCTCCTGTGTCGTTGGCCTTATCGGTGCCGGCGCGGCAGCTGCTGCTCGGGGTAACGGTACGTGCACGGACAAGCAGGCCGGTACGGTCATCATGCTCCGCGGCGACATGGATGCCCTGCCCGTTGCCGAGGAATCCGGCGAGCCCTTTGCATCCACCAACGGCTGCATGCATGCTTGCGGTCACGATATGCACGCGACGGCGCTGCTTGGTGCGGCGCGCCTGCTCAAGGCCCGCGAGGCCGAGCTTGTCGACGCCAATGCCACCGTCAAGCTGCTGTTCCAGCCGGGCGAGGAAACCTTTGAGGGGGCTCGCGCTGCCATCGCCGACGGCTTGCTCGAGAACCCGCGTCCCCAGGCGGCTTTTGCCATGCACGTTAACAGCCAGTCGCCGCTCGGATTGGTGCTCTACGGGAGCCCGGCGCTTTCGGGCGTGTACGGTTTCCGCATCACGCTGCAGGGCAAGGGCGGCCATGGCTCGAGCCCCGAGATCTGCATCGACCCCATCACGGCCGGCGTCCATGTGCACCTGGCGCTTCAGGAGCTCATCGCTCGCGAAGTGCCGGCGGCCAAGGAGGTCGCACTGACTGTTGGTAAGTTCGCCGGCGGTCAGGCCGCAAATGTCATCCCCGACACTTGTGTGCTCGAGGGAACGCTGCGCGGCTTTGACGTCGAGCTCATGGAGCACCTCAAGACCCGCATCGCGGAGGTCGTCAAAGGTGTTGCCACGACCTATCGTACGCCGGCCACCATCGAGACGCTCTCGGATGTTCCCCCGCTCGTGCTCGATGACGACATGACCCAGGCTTCGCTTGGCTATGTGGGCGCGACGCTGCCCAAGGCCGCCTTCCTGCCGCTGTTCCACGCCATGGCGAGCGAGGACTTTGCGCTTATCTCAAGCGAGATCCCGAGCGCGTACTTTACGATCGGCGCCGCTGTGACCGATACGGATGAGCATTTTGCCCAGCACCATCCCAAGGCACGCTTTAGCGATGCCGAGCTGCCACTTGGCGCCGCGGCTTATGCGGCAGTCGCTTTGGGCTATATCGCCGACCACCGGTAGCACCCAATCTTGCTACTCGTTTGTTTAAAAAGGAGCAGTATGTCCCAGCAGCGTAAGTTCTTCCCCGGCTGGCTCGTGGTGGCTTCCGGCTTTGTCATCATGGCCACGTGCTACACGATTTTCGTTAACTGCATGAGCCTGTTTCAGCCGCTCGTCGTCAGCGACCTGGGCATCACGCTTGCGCAGTACAACATCTCCAACGCCATCTCCACCGTGGTGAGCGTTATCGGCTCACTTGTGATCGGTCATGTTGCCGATAAAGTAAGCGGTCGCGTTTTGGGCTCCCTCACTGTAATCGCCACCTCTGCCGTTCTTGCCAGCATGAGCTTTGTCGGTGAGCTGTGGCAGGTCTACGTGCTCTTTGCCGTCTCGGGCTGCTTTGCCGTCGCCTCGACCCGACTACTTATTAGCCTTGTGACCGCCAACTGGTTTACGGCCAAGCGAGGCCTTGCCATTTCCATCGCACTTTCGGGCACGGGCTTTGGCGGCGCTATTCTGTCTCCCATCGTGAGCTCGCTTATCGTGAGCGTTGGCTGGCGTTCCGCCTTCTTAGTGCTCGCGGCTATCTGCATGGTGGCGGCACTGCCCAGCCGCGTCCAAGCAGTTTGGCATGGCCGACCTCGGCAAGGTCACGGGCACCATTACCTCGCTTGAGATGGTCGGCGGCACCGTGGGCGCCATCGTTTCGGGTGTGCTGTCCGATGCCACGGGCTCTTTTGCGAGCACCTGGATTGTCTGCTTGGTGTGCTCGGTGGCTATGTTGGTGTTTCTGCTGGCGTCTGAGCCCATCGCCGCCAAGCTGCGTGCAAGCGTGGCGGGGGAGTAGACGTCCGTCGCTCTTTTCTGTTTGCCCCGTTCTGTTTGTGGCCGCCCTGGAAGCCGAATGGATGCTCGTACCATCATTTGGTTTCCAAGGCGGCCACGGGCCTACGAAATGATCCCTATTCCTCCGTCCCCAAGGGATCACGTGATCCGAAGGGGACGGAGGAATAGGGATTACAAACAGCGGCGGCGCATCTGGCCGAACGAGCCCCCATACCCTCGTTCGGTCAGACGCGCCGCCGCGGTTTGTGTTTGTGCCGTATAATGACCAGTACCTATGACGCGATACAAAAGAAAGGTGTTTGCCCATGCAGGCACAGAAGGCGGAGGGAACCCGCGACCTTATCGGCGCCGAGATGCGCGCCTGGCAAAAGATGCAGCAGATTGCGGCCGGCGTGTTCGAGCCGTTTGGTTTTAAACCCATCGAGACGCCCGCGATCGAGCAGGTAGACGTGTTTGTCCACGGTATCGGCCAGTCGACCGACGTCGTGCGCAAGGAAATGTTCCGCGTGTTCAGCGGTGCCAACCTGGAGCGCGTCTTTGCCGAGGGCACCGACACCAAACTCAAGCCCAAGCAGCGCCTGGCACTTCGCCCCGAGGGCACGGCCGGCGTGGTGCGCGCCGTCGTCGAGAACAATCTGGTGCCCCAGGGCTCCACGCCGTTTAAGGCTTACTACGCCGAGGCCATGTTCCGCGGCGAGCGTCCCCAGAAGGGCCGCCTGCGCCAGTTCCACCAGGTGGGCATCGAGTGGCTCGGCGCTCCCGATCCGGCGGCAGACGCCGAGTGCATCATCATGCTCATGGAGTTTTACAAGCGCCTGGGCTTCGATCTTTCCAAGCTTCGTCTGCTCATCAACTCGATGGGTGACGCCCAGTGCCGTCCGGCTTATCGCGAGCAGGTTAAGCAGTTCATCCTCGATCACGCCGACGAGATGTGCGATGAGTGCCGCGAGCGCGCCGAGCTCAACCCGCTGCGTGCCTTCGACTGCAAGAACGACCACTGCCGCGAGATCATGGCCGAGGCTCCGCTGATGGGTGACAACCTGTGCGATGAGTGCCGCGAGCACTACGAGCAGGTCAAGCGCTATCTGGATGCCGCCGGTATCGAGTATGTCGAGGATCCCACCTTGGTGCGCGGCCTGGACTACTACACCCGTACTGTCTTTGAGGTCGAGGCCCCTGGCGCCGGCGTCGGCTCCATCGGCGGCGGCGGCCGCTACGATGGCCTGGTCGAGCTCGAGGGTGGCAAGCCCACGGCGGGCGTCGGCTTTGCTGTCGGTTTTGAGCGCGCCCTGCTGGCCCTGCAGGCCTTTGGCAGCGATTTGGGTGCCGATGAGGCCCCGTGCGTCTATGTCGCCAACGCCGGCAAGGAGCTGCGTCAGAACGTCTTTGCCATTACGCAGGAGCTTCGCGCCGCAGGTATCGTGACCGAGGCCGACTATCAGGGTCGTTCGCTCAAGGCCCAGTTTAAGCAAGCCGATAAGGTAGGCGCCAAGCTCATCTTGGTCCTGGGTGGCGACGAGCTTGCCGCCGGCAAGGTCAAAGTGCGCGACATGCAGAGCCATGACGAGGTGCTCGCCGATCTGGACAACGTCGTCGAGGCGGTTCGCGAGCGCCTGTAGCGCATCTTTTTGAGCTTCGGGCCTGCTAACGTGCCCTGCTCATGGAGAGCGATTGTTACGGGGGTGTTTCGCTTTTATGCGGAATGCCCCCGTTTACGTATGCCGCCCACCGAGAAATACGACCATTTAGGGCAAAAACCTTTGCAATGCAGAAAATACTTTTGTGTGGTAAAGCGCAATCAGTGTCGAAAGTATTTCTCAAGCGCCTATAATGAATACCGCATGTTACGTGCATAGAAGGAGGAATGGGAGGAAACGTGGCTGAGAACCTAAGCAACCAGTCTGTACCCGAAGCCGCGGCGCGCGTCGCTGCCGTGGTCAACCGCCTCGTTAACCGAATCGGCTCGAATGCCGAGTCCAGGGAGCGTCTCGCCGAGATCGAGATCCCCGAGGAGCTGCGCGACAATCTGGCGCTGTTCTTGCGCCTGGAGCGCCGTGTGCTTAGCGAGTATGATCCCGAGATCGCGGACCTGTTCGACAAGATTTTGACAGCCGAGATTGTGGTCAATGCCGGCAACCCCGGTACCTGCGCTGCCGACGAAGCCGTCGACGAGCAGGGCGTGCCCACCGCCGACGAGCCCACTGCCGTGGCATTTCGTGAGGTCGTCGATTTGATCGACAGCCTGCCGCTCGATAAGCAGCAGGTCATCGTTCGCGCCTTTACGAGCTTTTTCCATCTGGCAAACCTGTCGGAGGAGAACTACCGTGTGGCGCAGCTGCGCGAGCGCGAGGCCGGTGCGTCGACCGATACCGAGGTCGATCCTGCCAACGAGCTTACCGTTGCCTATCACCAGCTGGTGAATGAGCTGGGTGTCGAGGGTGCCAACGAGCTGCTCGACAAGCTCGAGTTCCACCCTGTCTTTACCGCACATCCCACCGAGGCCCGTCGTAAGGCCGTCGAGGGCAAGATCCGCCGTATCTCCAACCTGCTGGAGGAGCGTCCGCGTTTGGGCGGCTCCGACCTGGTGGAGAACGAGCGCCATATGCTGCAGGAGATCGACGCCCTGGTGCGTACGAGTCCCATCGCGCTCAAGAAGCCCACGCCGGTCGAGGAAGCCGATACCATCATCGACATCTTCGATAACACGCTGTTCGACGTTATCCCCGTTATCTATCGTCGTTTTGACGATTGGGTGCTGGGCGACAAGGCCGGTACTGTGCCGCCGCTGTGCCCGGCGTTCTTCCATCCCGGCAGCTGGATCGGTTCCGACCGCGACGGTAACCCCAACGTCACCGCCAAGGTGAGCCGTGAGGTCGCCGCCAAGTACTTTACGCACATGGTGCTCAAGCTCGAGGACAAGTGCCGCCACATCGGCCGCAACCTCACGCTCGAGGCTACCTACAGCAAGCCGTCGGCCGAGCTCATTAACCTGTGGAACCATCAGGTCGAGATGAGCCCTCGTTACACGGCCCGCGCCGAGCTGATCTCCGAGCACGAGCCGCATCGCGCCGTCATGCTCGTCATGGCCGACCGCCTGAACGCCACCGTCCGTCGTATCACCGACACCATGTACCACAGCGCCGACGAGTTCCTGGATGACCTGCGCGTCGTCCAGCGTTCGCTGGCCGCCTGCGGTGCCGTCCGTGCTGCCTACGGCCCGGTCCAAACCATCATCTGGCAGGTCGAGTCCTTCGGCTTCCATATGGTCGAGATGGAGTTCCGTCAGCACTCCGTGGTGCATGCCCGCGCCCTTAAGGATATCCACGAGAACGGTATCCATGGCGACCTGCAGCCCATGACGCGCGAGGTCATCGATACCTTCCGCGCTATCGGCTCCATCCAAAAGCGCTACGGCAAGAAGATGGCGCACCGCTACATCATCTCGTTTACCAAGAGCGCTCAGCATGTGGCCGACGTCTTTGAGCTGGCGCACCTGTCCTTTGCACACGAGGAGGATGTCCCCGAGCTCGACGTGATCCCGTTGTTCGAGCAGCTCGAGGACCTCGAGGGCTGCGTCGACGTGCTCGATCAGATGCTTACGCTGCCCGTGGTGCAAAAGCGCCTTGCTCAGACCAACCGCCGCATGGAGGTTATGCTGGGCTATTCCGACTCCTCCAAGGACGCCGGTCCTACCACGGCCATGCTCGCGCTGCATTCTGCGCAGGAGCGCATCGCCAAGTGGGCAGAGAAGAACGATATCGACCTGGTGCTCATGCACGGTCGCGGCGGTGCCGTGGGCCGTGGCGGCGGCCCGGCCAACAAGGCCGTGCTGGCGCAGCCCAAGGGTTCGGTCAACTGCTTCTTTAAGCTCACCGAGCAGGGCGAGGTCATCTTTGCCCGTTACGGCAACCGCACGCTGGCTCAGCGCCATGTTGAGTCCGTTGCCGCCGCAACGCTTTTGCAGTCGGCCCCGAGTGTCGAGAAGACCAACACCGAGACCACGCAGAAGTTCTGGGATATGGCCGAGAAGCTCAACGCCGCAAGCCACGAGCGCTATCTGGACCTGCTGAACACCGAGGACTTTACACCATGGTTCTCGACCGTGACGCCGCTGACCGAGGTCGGTCTGCTGCCGATCGGCTCGCGTCCCGCTAAGCGCGGCCTGGGCGCCAAGTCGCTCGATGACCTGCGTACCATTCCGTGGATCTTCAGCTGGAGCCAGGCGCGCATTAACCTGGCCGCTTGGTACGGCCTGGGCACCGCCTGCGAGCAGCTGGGCGATCTTGACCAGCTCAAGGCTGCCTACCAGGAGTGGCCGTTCTTCCGCACGTTCATCGACAACATCGAGATGTCGATCGCTAAGACCGATCAGCGCATCGCCAAGATGTATCTGCACCTGGGCGATCGCCAGGATCTGTCCGAGAAGGTCTTTACCGAGATGCAGCTCACCCGTAAGTGGGTCCTTGCCATCGTCGGTGATGAGTGGCCGCTGCAGCGCCGCCGCGTGCTCGGTTGCGCCGTCCGCGTGCGCAACCCCTACGTCGACGCCCTGTCCATCGCCCAGGTCCGCGCCCTTCGCGAGGTGCGTATGAACCAGGACGAGATGGCCGAGGAGAAGAAGGCCGAGTACATGAGCCTGATTCTTTCGACTGTGACCGGCGTCTCGGCAGGACTGCAGAACACGGGGTAATCGATAGCCCTTTGTCCTCGGTCTTCAGGGATTGGGGCTGAGGAGAATAATGGTGCGCTTCGCGCGTTTTGGATGGGGTCTATCCCGGTGGCGCATTTGGCGCTTCTCGCCTTACGACTGTTGCGGCTGCGGTCCCGTTTGGGATCGCGGCCGTTTTGTTGTGGGTCAAATATGAACGTTGTGTTAATGAGTCGGTGGACGGTGGTGTTTTTCGGTGAGCGGCGTATCCTTCCAACGGTTTATCTAGTGTGTCAGTTGAAAGGAAGAGGGCGCTCATCATTGTTTGAATGTGAACTGCCGTTTGACCACAAGACGTTGCATTTGGAGCTCGAGGATAAGAACTTCGCGGGTGTGATGGAAGGTCACCAAAACGAGTTTAAGACTACAAAATCGCAGGAAGAGCTGGTAGAGGAGTCGCTTGCCAACTCTTATGGCTCGCCTTCGCTCGAGGAGCTTTGTGCTGGCAAGAAGGATATCGTCATCATCAGCTCCGATCATACGCGTCCCGTTCCTTCGCGTGTGACGATGCCTATTCTGCTGCATCACATCCATTCCGCTGCGCCCGAGGCTCGCGTGCGTATTTTGGTTGCTACGGGTATGCACCGTCCGTCGACGCACGAGGAGCTCGTCAACAAGTACGGCGAGGAAATCGTTGCCAACGAGGAAATCGTTATGCACGTCGCGACTGACGACAGCATGATGAAAAAGATCGGTACCCTGCCTTCTGGTGGCGAGTGCATCATCAACAAGATTGCCGCCGATTGCGATCTGCTGCTTGCCGAGGGCTTCATTGAGCCGCACTTCTTTGCTGGTTTCTCTGGTAGCCGCAAGTCCGTCCTGCCTGGCATCGCCAGCTACAAGACCATCATGTACAACCACAACGGTCAGTTTGTGAACGATTCCCACTCGCGTGCCGGCAACCTGTGCCACAACCACGTGAGCGAGGACATGTTCGCCGCTGCCGAGATGGCTCACCTTGCCTTTGTGCTTAACGTGGTGCTCAACGGCAAGCACGAGGTCATCGGCTCCTTTGCCGGCGACATTCACAAGGCGCACGAGGCCGGCTGCGAGTTCGTGAAGAGCCTTGCCGGCGTTGAGCCCGTCGAATGCGAGATCGCCATCACCACCAACGGCGGCTACCCGCTCGACCAGAACATCTACCAGGCCGTGAAGGGCATGTGCGCTGCCGAGGCCACGCTTCCCGAGGGCGGTGTGATCATCGATGTCGCCGGTTGCGCCGACGGTCACGGTGGCGAGGGCTTCTATCACAACATCGCCGACAACGATCCGGCAGAGTTTGAGCGCGCCTGCATCGACCGTCCTAAGGACGAGACCCTGCCCGACCAGTGGACGAGCCAGATTTTTGCCCGCATCCTGGCGCATCACCCCGTGATCATGGTCACCGACCTGTGCGATCACCAGATGATCAAGGATATGCACATGACGCCGGTCAACACCCTCGATGAGGCGCTTAAGCTCGCCTTTGAGATGAAGGGTGCCGATGCCAAGGTGGCCGTCATTCCCGATGGCCTGGGCGTTGTTGTCGCTCAGCACTAGTGCGCGGCTCAAACGAATCGTTTATAACCGACAAGAAAGATAAGGTTTTATGCTTACCAAACTCCTCTGCGAATTCGGCGCAACGGCCCTCATGATCATCTTTGGCGTGGGCGTACACTGCGATACCGTGCTTAAGGGCACCAAGTATCAGGGCTCCGGCCACATGTTTGCCATCACCACCTGGTCTTTTGGCATCTCGGTCTGCCTGTTTGTCTTTGGCGGCGCCGTGTGCATGAACCCCGCCATGGTGCTTGCCCAGTGCATCGTAGGCCTGGTGCCGTGGAGCAGCTGCATTCCCTTCATGATTGCCGATATGCTCGGCGGCTTTGCGGGCGCCGTGATCGCGTGGTTGATGTATGCCGATGAGTTCAAGGCTTCCGAGGGCGTCGTCGATCCTATTGCCCAGCGCAACATCTTCTCGACCAACCCTACTACCGAGGGCACGAACTATGCCCGTAACTTCTTCTGCGAGGCTATCTGCACCTTTGTGTTCATCAGCGCCATCCTTGCTGCCGCTAGCCGCGCTGGTGAGAACGTTCTGATGCTCGCTATCTGCGTCGGCCTGATCGTTTGGGCCGTTGGCATGGGCATGGGAGGTATCACTGGCTTCGCCATGAACCAGGCCCGTGACCTTGGTCCTCGCATGGCCTATCAGGTGCTGCCGATTAAGAACAAGGCTGACAACAACTGGAAGTACGGCCTGCTTGTTCCTGGCATCGCTCCGTTTGTCGGTGCCGCTCTGGCCGCGCTGTTTGTGCACGGTTTCTTGGGCATGTTCTAGTCCAAGACAATTGATATAACTCCCGGGTCCGGCATAGGTTAACTTTCCGCCGCGTCCTCGGACATGCAAGAAGCTCCCGCTGCGCACTTCGTGCGGCGGGAGCTTCTTGCGTCCTGCGGAGTGCGGCGGAAAGTTAACCTATGCCGGACCCTGCGGGAATCCAGTTGCGTTCGAACAAGCAACCAACATATGTATCTGAATTTGGATGTGGTGGGCACTTTGTTGTTAGGCGCTTTGAGGTGCGAGTGACACTTTGGGATGCGTGGCGCCTTGGGGTGGGGCGGTGCTTTGGGATGAGAGGCTTACTTACTTAGTTGAAGAGGGGTTTTATGGCTGATAGGTAATCTTTTGCCACATCGGCCTTATCTGCTTGGAAATTGTGCCAGGCCCACCATTGGACGGTTGCTACGAAGCTTGAGGCTATGTGGTGCAGTAAGAAGCTGCGGTCCATGGCGCTGGCGGGGCCTGCGGGGCCGACGGGGACGGTTTCGGCTGCGCGCGACATGATGGTCTTGCGGAGACAGTCGGCGAAGACGCGTAAGCCGGCACCGGCTACGAGGGCTCGAACGCCCTGACGGCGCTCCCAGAGGTTGTTGAGGATATGCTCGACCTGTACGAGTGGGTCATCGAGGGGCGTACCGTCATCGTCGAGGGCATGGGTGCAGATATCGCGCACGAGCTCAGCGAGCAGGTCATCTTTGCTTTTGAAGAGGCCGTAGAACGTGGTCCGACCCACATGGGCGCGAGCGATGATGTCGCCGACGGTGATCTTGCCGTAATCTTCCTCGCACAGGAGCTCGGAGAACGCCGCAACGATGGCGGCACGGCTTTTTGCCTTGCGGGCATCCATGGCTATGCATCCACGTGAACAAGCAGGCAACGGAGCGTGCCGGAGCAGCCCTCGTAGGGGCGCTTACCGGCGCCGTAGCCGACGGCTTCGATGCGGTAGCGGACCGGCAGGTGCTCGGACGTGCGCAGCGCGGTGACGATGGCGGCTCCCGTGGGCGTCACGAGCTCGCCGGCGACCGGTGCAGGCGTGAGGGCGATATTGCCCGCCTGGCACAGGTTGGCGACAGCGGGGACGGGAATGGGCATGAGGCCGTGGGCACAGTGGATGGTGCCGTGACCCTCGGAGAGCGACTCGACCACGATGTCCTCAATACCAAGGTCGTCGAGGCAGATGGCGACAGAGCAGACGTCGACGATGGAGTCGACGGCGCCCACCTCGTGAAACAGGACGGTGTCGGGCGTTTTGCCGTGAGCCTTGGCCTCGGCAGCGGCGAGTACGGAAAAAATGGCGAGGGCGCGACGCTTGGCGCCATCGCTTAGCTGCGAGCCGTCGATGATGGCTGTGACGTCCGCCAAAGAACGGTGGTGATGGTGGTGGGCGTGATGATGGCCCTCGTGGCCATGACCGTGGGCCTCATGGTCATGGTCGTGGTTGTGTGTGTGCTCGTGTTCGTGCTCACCATGATCATGATGGTGATGCTCATGCTCGTGCGTGTGCTCGGCAGCTGCTTCGTTGCCGTAGAGCCAGGCCATATCGTGATCGTGGTTCTCGAGCTCTTCTGCCAGC
>CABUUD010000013.1 GCA_902494585.1 uncultured Collinsella sp.
GCATGCAGAATAGTCGAGATGCGCTGGGCGATGATGAGCACCGCGGCATCGCGCGTCTCGTCCTGCAGCGCATGGCGCAGGGCGGCATCGGTCTTAAAGTCCAGGGCCGAAAAACTGTCGTCGAAGATATATAGATCGGCGCGCTTCATGAGTGCGCGGGCAATGGCCAGGCGCTGGCGCTGACCGCCCGAAAAGTTCGTGCCGCCCTGGGCCACCGGAGTATCGAGCCCCTGGGGCTGGTCGAGCACAAAGGTGCTCTGGGCAACCTCCAGCACATGGAGCATGTCAGCCTCGGTCGCGTCTTCGTTGCCAAAGCGCAGGTTGCTCGCCACCGTACCCGAGAACAGCCACGCCTTCTGCGGCACATAGGCGATATGCCCGCGGATGTCGTCTTGCGAAAGGTCGCGCAGGTCAACGCCGTTTAGGCGAATGGCGCCCTTTGTGGCATCGTGGAAGCGAAGCAAGAGCTTGGCCACCGTCGACTTGCCCGAACCCGTCGAGCCTACAATCGCCGTGGTCTGGCCACGGCGACAGGCAAAGCTCAGGTCGCACAGGGTATCCTCGTCGGCATCGTCAAAACGGAACGACATATGGTCGAACACGGCAACCGCATCGGCACCGTCAACAGGCTCCGCCGCGCACGTGTCCAGCGTGCGCTTGCCGTCCACGATGCTCGGCTCAATCTCCAACACCTGCTGCGCACGGTTCAGGCATGCGGCGGCGCGTGGGAGCGTCAGAATCACCATCTGCGCCATCATCACAAAGAACAGGATCAGGATCGCGTATTCCAACACGGCCGAGATGCTGCCGATTTGCATGGCATGGACGCCCACGCGGTTGCCGCCCACCCACAGCACCGCCACCTCGGCGATATTCATCAAAAAGAAGCTGGAGCTGTCGAGACCCACAAACAGGTGGTTTACCTTGATGGCATTGGCCGCGTAATCGCTAAACACCTCGTCCAGGCGCTGCTCCTCGTGGCGTTCCTTATTAAATGCGCGGATGACGCGCACGCCCACGATGTTCTCGCGCAGCACCACGTTCATGCGGTCGATAAAGCTCTGCAGGCGCATAAAGATCGGCGCGGCGTTAGCCACCGTAAAGACCGCCGCCACCAGCACGATCGCAACGACCACACCCAGCAGCGTGCCCATGGCAGGATCGATAAACCAGGCAAAGATGATGCCCGCCACGGCCAAGAACGGCACCGGCAGCACCAACTGAATCGTCTGAAGGACAGCTTGCTGAATCACGTTGATGTCGTTGAGCGAGCGCGTGATCATCGAACCCGTGCCAAAGCGCTCAAAGTCGCTGGCGGACAGCTCGAGCGACTTGTCGTACACGGCATTGCGGATATCGCAGGCCACGTTTGCGGCCAGGCGCGCCGAAAGATAGCAGCCCAACACCGTGCCGCCGCTGGCCATGCCGGTCGCGATAAGCATGTACAGGCCGTTGCGTAAAATATAGTCGACATCGCCCGTGGTAATACCGGTGTTGACCATGTTCGCCAGCATCGTGGGAACCAGCAGCGTACCGACGTTATCTATCAGCACCGCAAACAGCGTCACCGCAATCAGACCGCGGTACGGCCTCATAAACCTCATTAAGAGTCGCATGTGTCCCCCTCGCCCTTATCGTCAGCCTCGTTCTCGGCGGCCACTTGCCGTTTAAATGCCTCGCACTCTTCGTTCAGAACATGGGAGAACTTACCGACCAAGCGCATGATCTCGCGCTGTTCCCACGGCTCGAGCGCCTCGAATGCCTGTTGCTCGGCTTTTTGCGCTGGCAACGCGTAGCGCTTGGCAAACCGCACGCCTTCTTCGGTCAGTCGCACAACCTTGTTCTTACGACTGCCCTCGGCAAACTCCAACGTCGCAAGCCCTCGCGCCCTAAGCGTCTTAATCGCCGAATTGATGGTCTGTTTGCTGTAGAACCATTCACTCGTCAGCCGACTCACGGCAACGCTTCCGCCCGCTGCACTCGTGTCGACGAGCATCCAGTAGGCGCAGTCCGAAAGACCGCAGGTGCGTGCGAACTCCGAATAGATACGGTCAAGCCCGTTGAGCATCCGGTCGAAATCGACCGGGCTAACTGCACTATTCATCTCTCCTGCCATTCGATAGTCCGAGTTTTGACCAATTTATATCTCTACATTAGTCCGAGTTTTGACTATCGTCAATAAGCTCGTTGTCTATGGTCGGCTCCACATAAGCATATCGACAAAAAAGACCGCCGGCGCGGGGGCGGCGCCGGCGGTTGCGAGAGAATATCGAGTGTTGGCTGTTAAGCAGCGACGGCCTCGTAGACCGTGGCGCCCGAGAAGCTGTCGTGCAGGCTCTTGCCGCAGATCCACGGCAGTTCGACGACCTCGCAGACCGTGTTGACCAGCTCGGAGCAGTCAGTAAAGTGGCCCTTGTCGTTGAGGGCCTCGCAATCCTGAACACGCCAATAGCCATCGGTGTGCGTGATGTAGTACTCGTGATCGTTGATTGACACGAAAGCGCGCGTCTTGGAACGCAGCAGCTTCAGAAATCCTTCGAAGTCGGTCTCGACGACATCTCCAGCCTGGAACATGATAGTTACCTCCTGGCCCGGCGCCACCACGGCGCGTTGATAAACGTTGATACTCCTCTAGTAAAACCTTTATCAGAGCTTATGCGCACATCATTTAGGCAAGTGGTAAAAAACCGCAGGGTAGACGGGATAAAACGTTTAACCATCCCACCGGTTTGTCACATTCTTGCTGAAGTTTTATGCAAACCAACTTTTCCACTTGGTAGCTTGCATTGTTTGGGGCCGACTGCGCGATTACGGTTTTGGTTCGGCGGGTAAGAACGAGGCATCGAAACCAACGTCAGGAGGACCCATGGAGACCATCGAAGCGCTCATCCACCGCCGCAGCTGCCGCAAATACAGCGATCGCTCTGTCGAGGCCGAGAAGCTCGCACGCATTATCGAAGCCGGCCAGTACGCGCCGAGCGGCATGGGACGCCAGCCGGTCACGTTCGTCGCCGTCACCGACCCCGCAACCGTCGAGCGTCTCTCGCAGCTCAACGCACAAGTTATGGGCAGCGAGGGAGATCCTTTCTACGGCGCCAAGACCGTTGTGGTGGTGCTCGTCGACCGCAGCGTGCCCACGCACCTGGAAGACGGCTCGCTCGCCATGGGCAACCTGCTCAACGCAGCCTATGCGCTGGGCGTCGATTCGTGTTGGATCCACCGCGCGCACGAGGTCTTTGACTCACCCGAGGGACTGGAACTGCTGACCAAGTGGGGTCTGCCCGCCGACGGAAGCCTGCGCGGCGTCGGCAACTGCATCCTGGGCTATGCCGAGGGCAAGCTTCCCGAGGCAAAGCCGCGCCGCGACAACGTGGTGTATGTCGGATAATTAGTTCCGCCGTTCTATCGAACGGCGGACCCGCTGAAAGGCCCCGTCCCATATTTGCTGCCCCACTCGCAACTTATCTTGCCGATGGAGTTGTCGTCGTTTCGTTCGTGTGAGTCGTTTTGGCGCCGTCGCCTTGTTCGTCCTCGTTCTTTTGCGCATCGGCAATGGTGGCAGCAGCTGCGACCATACCGCGCTGGGGCGCCACACCCGTCTGGTCTTGCGCGCCTTCAACAAGCTCCGTGCCAGCATGCGCAAGTTCAGGTGATTTGAACATCGCGCCCAGACTCGCGCCGTCGCCGGCATATCCGAGCGCCGCGAGCGCGATGACGATTATCGCGGCAACGACCACGATCGGCACGTAACGATGCCAGCCTGCAGGATTGAGGCCGCTACGGCGGGCAGCACCGCGGCTAATGTAGCCGAGCGTTCCATCGTGCTTGAGCTTTGAGCCCACCACGCGCCTTCGTCCCCACAACGAGGACTCGGCCTGCATGGCCAAGCGAGCGCTTGCCGAAGGATAGCCATATTTTGTGCGCTTGAACGAGCCGTCGAACCCCGAGGCGCTTTTGCCCCACGTCCGCGAAGTCGTACGCCGGCCGACCGGCGCCGCACTTCGCTTTGTTCGGTTCGTTTTTGAAGTCTCCGCCATACTCCCCCGCACGCCGTAACACAATCGAAACAATGCTTCTTTGGACTGTATCACACGCGCCGCACGCGGTCACGGCGCCTCGCTCAGCGGTCGTTGTCCTTCAGCAGGCGCCATAAAGTCGTGCGGCTTATACCGAGCACCTCTGCCGCACGTGTCCTGTTGCCGTGAAGGTGCTGCAGAACCAACCGTGCGACATCGCGCTCGGTATCGGCCAGGGGACGCAAGATGTACAAATCGCTTTCGAGCGCCGGGGCGCCAAAGGTCGCGGTCTTGATAACGTCCTCCTGGGCAAGCACCTCTTTCGCCACGGCACGCTCCACCGTTCCAGCCCCCACTAATATATAGAGTCGTTCAGAGACTTCACGCAGCTGCAGGTAATTGCGGGGCCAACGGTACGCATCGAGCGTCTCTGCCGCGGCGGCGGACAACATGGGGGCACCCGTCTTAAACATATCTGCCAGATACCCCAGATAGCGCGCAACCTTTTCCGACGCGCCGCCCTGCTCGGCAATCGCCGGCGCCACACTCACTGCACAGGCCAGACGCTCGGTTACAAAAGCAGCCTGATCGCTTTCGCCGCCGCCCGGCATATCGTTTGCCGTCAACACCACATGGCAACGAGTTGCGAGCGCCGTGTCGATCATTGCGGACACGAGCTCGCGCAGACGTTGGGGGCCAACAGCATGCCAACCGCCCATGCAAAGTGTCAGCCCCGTTTGGAATAGCGGCGATTCGGAACTTTTGAGCAGATGGCGCCAACCGCGATCCGTAAGCTCATCGAGCGCAACGGACACAAAGGGCTGATCGGCATAGGGTCCATCCAGGTACAGGCGTCTTGCAATCTGATCCTGCCCCGCGCCCAGCTCGCCCTCGAGCATAAGGGGCACCCCACGCGCATAGCTCTCCCGTACGGGGGCAGCGACCGCCGCCGCATCTTCGACGATGCCGTACGTGCTCGACTCGTAGCGAGCCTCGACTTCGTCGGCATTGAGCCACTCGATGCCCGCATGCGTGGCAGCGGCGCGCACCTCATGCGCCACGACCACCCAAAGCGCTCCGCGCTCCTTGGCCGTCGGGCGCACCGTCAAGCTCAACCGCACGCCCTCGTGGCCCATCACCAGGCGCGCCCCATCGCCCACGCGAGCGAGACGCTCGGAAACAAAAGCAGCGATATCCTGCTCGAGCGCCGCGTCACTCATAGTCGAGATCACAACGCCACCGCGCTCGTCGATTGCCAGCGCCGATGCTCCGACTGCGGACAATGCCTCAATCAGAATCTGCAGCTTGGCATCGCTATCCATGATTTGCCCCTGTCCGCAGCGACGTGCAACCGCCGACGGTCGCACGACCAAGTGTTTCAAAATTGAACGATATTGCTCACCAAACACTATAGGGCAGAAAGCGCCGTCCTGCGAGTATAGGTGTTGCCCCGCATCGCCATCCTGGCGGGGCGATAAGAGCTCTTCGGGACTTATAAACCTGCGGACAAGCCATACCCGCAAGAGCTCCTATCGCTCCACCGCAGGCATGAGCTCACCAGCAACCCGCACGCGAATAAGCTACTTCTCTACCAGATTCCCAGCACGTGCTGCATTCCCAAGCTCATGCACGCAATACCAATCCAGCAGCAAAAGCCCAACGCGATGGGCTTGCCGCCCTTTTTGACCAGCTCGACGATATCGGTATTAAAACCAATAGCCGCCATGGCCATCACAATAAAGAACTTCGACAGCTCCTTGATGGGCGCCGTAAAGGACGCGGGAAGCTGAAGCACCGTGGTGATCACGCTCGCCAGCACAAAGAACAGCACGAACATGGGAAACGCGCGTTTAAGCGAGAACGTGCTTTTGGCGTCACCGCCGGCCTTGCGCGCCAGATGCATCTGCCAGCAAGCAAGCGCCAGCGTGATGGGAATGATGGCCAGCGTCCTGGTGAGCTTGACCACCGTGGCGCTCTCGAGCACATTGGCGCCGGGATGCATGCTGTCCCAAGCGCTCGCCGCAGCCGTTACGGACGAGGTGTCGTTGATGGCGGTACCGGCAAACAGGCCAAAGCCCTCGTTGGTCAGCCCGAGCATGCCGCCGAGCGTCGGAAACACGAGCGCCGCGATAACGTTAAACAGGAAGATGACCGAAATAGCCTGGGCAATCTCGCGATCGTCGGCATCGATGACGGGCGCGGTCGCAGCGATGGCAGAACCGCCGCAAATCGACGAGCCCACACCCACAAGCGTCGCGATCTTGCCCGGCACGTTCATAACGCGGCAGAGCACAAAGGCGATGACAAGCGAGGTCGAGATCGTCGCCACGATAATCGGCAGCGACTGGGCGCCTTTGGACAGAATCTGCGAGAGGTTCATGCCAAAGCCAAGCAGGATAACCGCGTACTGCAAGACTTTTTTAGACGTATAGGTGACACCGGCGGCGAGCTGTTCGCGGCGATTCTTGGGAAAGACAAGCGCCAGAACCATGCCAAAGAGGATGGCAAATACCGGCCCACCGACCACCTCAATCTGTTTGCCAAACAACGTCGCGGGGATGGCGATGATCAGGCAGAACAAGACGCCCTTCCAGCGCTCGCGTACGATATTTGCCAGTTGCATATGGGATTCCTTCTTTCTATTTCACGTTTGCGACGGCTTATGATACGGCAACATTGGGCACAGCCCTGCGCAAATACAGACTAAGATGCCGCAATAGTTCTTGGGCAACAGCCGAATTACCCACCGCGGAGAGCTGATTCGCGGCATAATTAACAGCTGATATATGAGTGTGATAGAACGGTTGTGAGGCACTATGGAAGAATCGATGCACGTCGGTGAGCAGGAAACGAGCCTACAGGACCAGTCCTACCACACCATTCGACGCAAAATCGTCTACCTGGACTACAAGCCGGGCGAAAAGCTAGGCGTCAAGCAGCTTTGCGACGACCTGGATATGGGGCGCACCCCTGTGCGCGAGGCACTGGTGCGTCTGGCGCAAGAGGGCCTGGTGCGCACCGTGCCCCAAAGCGGCACCTATGTCTCGCCCATCAACCTCACCTTTGCCGAGAGCGCCTGCTACATTCGCGAACACTTGGAAAAACAGGTGATTGTGGAGTGCTGCGCCCGTGCCACCTCGGCAGGCATCGAGCAGCTCGACCGAGCCATCGCGCTGCAGGAAAAGGCCATGGCCGAAGAGGATCGCATCGGATTCTTTTTAAGCGACAACCTCATGCACCGCATGATCTTTAGCATCGCGTGCCGCAGCACCGTGTGGTCATGGCTCGAGGCGACCAATGCCGACCTGGAGCGCTTCCGCTGGCTGCGCGCCGCCACGCAGAGGCTCGACAATCAGGAGATTGTTAACGAGCACAAGCAAATCCGCCGCGCCATCGCCGGCCGCGACCCCATCGAGGCGAGCTTTTTGGTCAGCAAGCACCTGCATATGATGTTCCGCAACCAGACCGAAGTCCTGGACCAATATCCCAAGTATTTCGAGACCAGCAAGCTCCGCTAACCTGCCAAAAGAGGACAGGTTTATTTTGGCAGGTTTTTTCTGGTCAAATGCAGCAAGGCCCGGCTCCGCCACAACGGAGCCGGGCCCTTCTTGTTAGCACGTTTCGACAACGGAGCACTCGATGTCAGTCACCAGCAGCGAGCGGGCCGCATTTGCGCCAAGGTGACGCGAAATGAGAGGGCGCTGACCTTCTGGTCGCGCCCTCGAAATTGAACGTCAGATTGGTGTGAATACGGTCCGCGCAGCGTCAAGCAGTTCCGGCGTTTGGCAAAACGCCGGAACATCCGCTACTCCACGGTCACGCTCTTAGCGAGGTTTCGAGGCTGGTCAACGTCGCAACCGCGCAGGATGGCCACCTCGCGGGCGAGCAGCTGCAGCGGAACGCTCGCCGTGATGGGGCTGAACACGTCACGGACGGACGGCACGCGAATGATGCAGTCGGCAATCTTGTTGATTTCCTCGTCGCCCTCGGTAGCAACGACGATGACCTTGGCGCCGCGAGCCTTGCACTCCATGAGGTTCGACACCGTCTTATCGTACGTTGCGCTCTTGGTTGCCACCGCGATGACAGGGAAACCCGGATCGATCAGCGCGATGGGGCCGTGCTTCATCTCACCGGCGGCATATGCCTCGGCATGCAGGTAGCTGACTTCCTTGAGCTTAAGCGCGCCCTCATAAGAAATGGCGGCGCCCATGCCGCGACCCACGAACAGCGCGGACTGCGCGTCCTTGCACACAAGCGCGGCCTCGTGCACGGCCTCGGTCTGCGTATCCAGGATCCACTGGATCTGCTCGGCTGTATCGGAAAGCTCGCGGAACAGCATGCGCGTCTGCTTGGTGGTCAAGCGGTACTTGACCTGCGCCAGCAGCAAGGCCAAAAGCGTGAGGCTCACGACCTGACCGATGAAGCTCTTAGTCGAGGCGACTGCAATCTCCTTGTTGGCCTTGGTGTAGATGACGCCGTCGCTTTCGCGCGCCACCGGGCTGCCCACCACGTTGGTGATGCCAAAGACCTTGGCGCCCTTGATGCGCGCATCGCGAATGGCGGCAAGGGTGTCGGCCGTCTCGCCCGATTGGGACACGGCCACGACGAGCGTCGTCGGCGTGATGATGGGGTTGCGGTAGCGGAACTCGCTAGCCGCCTCAACCTCGGTAGGAATACGAGCCCAGCCCTCAATAAGGTTCTTGGCGATGAGTCCGGCGTGGTAGCTGGTGCCGCAAGCGATCACGTAGACGCGGTCGATGTCGTTGAGTTCCTCGAGCGAAAGGCCCAGCTCGTCGATGTCGAGCTCGCCGGCCGGCGTCATACGACCAACCAGCGTGTCGCGCACGACGCGCGGCTGCTCGTGGATTTCCTTGAGCATAAAGTCGGGATAACCGCCCTTTTCTGCCATGTCCAGGTCCCAGTCGATGTGGGTGACCTTGGGCTCGATAACGTTGCCGGCCTCGTCGGTGTACTCGACGCCTGCGGGCGTGAGCTTGGCAAACTGACCGTCCTCGAGTACCACGACATCGCGGGTGGCGTCGATGAGCGCGATGACATCGGAGGCGACATAGGCGCCGGTCTCGCCCGCGCCGACCACGATCGGGGAATCCTTGCGGGCCACGGCGATCACGCCGGGCTCGTCAGCGCACACGGCGGCCAGACCATAGGCACCGACCACGTGGGTGCAAGCCTCGCGCACGGAGGCCATCAGGTCGTGCGTCTCGGCATAAGCCTCTTCGATCAGATGCGCGAAGACCTCGGTATCGGTCTCGCTCTTAAAGTGGTGGCCGCGGCCCTCCAGCTCTTCGCGCAGCTCGGCGAAGTTCTCGATGATGCCGTTGTGGACGATGGCGATACGACCGTCGCAGCTGGTGTGGGGATGGGCGTTAACGACGGAGGGCTTGCCGTGGGTGGCCCAACGGGTGTGGCCGATACCGCAGGTAGCGTCGCTGTCGATGTTGGAAAGCTCGCTCTCCAGGCCCGCGACCTTGCCCACGCGGCGGATGACGTCGAGGTGCGCCGCGGCGCCCTCGCCCACCTCGAGCGCGACGCCCGAGGAGTCATAGCCGCGATACTCCATACGCTTGAGGCCCGTGACCAGGATGTTCTTTGCAATATCAGAGCCGGTGTAGCCGACGATTCCGCACATAAGATAAATCCCTTCGTTCGCGTGACTGCAAGACGTCCACGCACAAGGGGCGCTGAGACGTACAACGTTCGAGTATTGTACTCACGCAAGCGCAAGCTGATATACCAGAAGTGGTATCTCAACTTAGATACCACCCGATGTACACACGTCCAGCCGGTCCAAACCACCACAAAGGTGCCTGTCCCCTTCGTGGTGGTCGCGTTGGCAACAGCGTTTCCCCAGATAAAACCTGCCAAAATAAACCTGTCCCTTTTTGGTAGGTTTGGGATGCTACAATCTGGCTTGTACTTGAAACGCATCAAAGGGGCCGCTATGGCAAAGGTAAAAATCAGCGACGTCGCGCGCGAGGCCGGGGTTTCGTTGGGCACGGTTTCCAACGCGCTCAACCACCCCGAAAAGCTGCGCCCCGAGACCCTCAAGCTCATCAACGAGACCATCAATCGCCTTGGCTACCTGCCCAACCAAAGCGCCCGTCAGCTCGCGGGCGGCGCCACCAAGTCCTTTGGCCTGGTGCTCCCCCGTCTCGATCACGGCTTTTCGCTCCAAATCGCCAGCGGCGCCCACAACGAGGCCCGCAAGCACGGCTACGACTTGCTCATCGCCAACGCCGATAACGACGATATTCTCGAGGATCATTACCTGCGCTACTTTATGGGCACCCAGATGTCCGGCGTCATGGTTCAGCCCATGGCATCCCCCGACTGGCACCCCGCCATGACCAAGATGCCCGTGCCGATCGTCCATCTGGACATCCATTGCTCCGAGCCCGGCTACTACGTAGCGGCCGACAATGAGGCCCAGGGTCGCATCATTGCCGAACTTGCCATCGCCCGCGGCGCGCACCATATCACCGTTGTGGGCAGAGCGGCATTCATGCAGCTCACCCTGCGCGTACTTGGCATTCACAAGGCTCTCGCCCTGCATCCCGATATCAAAATTGAAGTCATTGACGCCGGAGAGTGGAATACCGCAGCCGACGGCTACAGTATTGGTGCTCAGATTGCCGGGCGCCCTGCCGACGAACGCCCCGATTTTGTCGTCGGCCTGACCGACGTGCTGGCCTCGGGCGTTATCTCGGCATTGGTCGACAAAGGCATCTCCGTCCCCGAGCAGGTTCGCGTGGCCGGATGCGACGGCAACCCGCTCGCTTGGAGCGGATCGGTCCCGCTCACTACGGTAGCGCCCCCGGGCTACGAGATTGGCCGCAAGGGTGTCCAACTGCTCATGGAGCAAATCGAGAACAAGGTCCCGACAAAGACCAAGCACATCCACGTCGGCTCTGCAGCGCGCACCGTCACCGCAGCCACCACCGCGGAGGACATCAACCGCCAAGAACTCGTGCGGCCGTTCCTGCTGGAACGCGCCAGCACCCAGGCAAGCAGCCAGACCGACGCCACGGCCATCAACCTCGGCGCGTATCTATAGCACGCCCGCAAGTATGCTAAGTCGCCGCTCAAGCAAAAGAGGCCCGACCATTGCCGGACCCCTTTTGTTTAAGCGCAAGCGTGAGCAATTGCTCGTTTTAACGCCGCAATTTTCTAGCGCACGGCCTTGATTGCCGCCGCCAGGTCGAACAACGTATCGAGCACGGCCTCGCAACCATCCACCACATCCTGCGGCAACGGCACGATATCGGGGACGGCAAAGACGTGGCAGCCAGCCGTGATGCCCGAGACGCAGCCGTTGCGCGAGTCCTCGACCACGGCACATTCCTCGGGAGCAAAGCCCGCGCGCTCGCAGGCGAGCAGATACATCTCGGGGTCGGGCTTGCCGTGCACGACGTCCTCGCCACACGTTACCGTTTCAAACTTGTCAAAAAGACCGACCATCTTAAGGTTGCGCTCGGCCGTAATGAGGCGCGACGACGTCGCTAGACCCACGTGATAGCCCGCAGCCAGCAGCTCGTCGAGGCACTCGGCGGCACCGGCCTTAAGTTCCAGTTCGGTCTTGACCATCTCGTCGCGAATCTCCTTGTGGCGACGATAGATCGCCTCGGTGGTTTCATGGCTGCCATAATGCTTATCGAGGATGTCCATAACATCGGGCAGCGTGCGGCCGATAAACTGATGGATCAGCGCTTCATCAATCGCGAGCCCCAGCTCAGCGGCGCCTGCCTTCCAGGCCTTAATCCCCAAACGCTCGGTATCGACCAGCGTTCCATCCATGTCAAAAATAACAGCCTTGATCATATCGGTCCCCCATCGACTCTCGCTGTCGCGTTGCTGCAACTCTACCGCATTTGGCAACTTGTATATAACGTATATACCATATTGCACTTTCGTTACACAGATAGAAGTCTTATGGCAAGTAACGCATTAGGATTATAGTTTTCGATCGAGTACTCAACGATAAGGATCGTTTCATGATTTTAGACACCACGGCACCCGCAGAGGAGCTTCAAGACAAGCTATCGGCGCTCGAACAGCTGCTTTTGGCATACGGACGCGTGGCTATCGGGTTTTCCGGCGGCGTTGACAGCAGCTTTTTGGCCGCCGTATGCGCCCGCATCTTGCCTACCAATACCCTCCTCGTCCATCTCACCACGCCGCTCATCGGCACGCCCGAGCAGGCTTCGTTTGAGCAGTCCGTTGATGGGCAGGCCAATGAGGGGCCGCATTTTAAGCTCCCCGTGCTCAATCTTTCGGTGGATCAGCTGCAGCTCCCCCAAGTAGCCTGCAACGATGCCAATCGCTGCTACCACTGCAAGCACGCCGGCTTTACCGCCATCGTCAACCACGCCAAGTCGCTCGGCTTTCCCACCGTCATCGATGGCAGCAACGCGAGCGACCGCGGCGATTACCGTCCCGGCATGCGCGCCGCCGAAGAGCTCGGCGTACGCTCCCCTCTCATGGAGGTCGGCTTTACCAAGGACGAAGAGCGTGAGCTGCTGCGCTCATGGGGCTACCCCGTCTGGAACCTGCCGGCGGGAGCATGTCTTGCCACGCGCGTCCCCACGGGCGAGGAGCTTACGCGCGAAAAGGTTGATTTAATCCGCGCCTGCGAGGATTACCTGTACGATCTTGACCTGGCGCAGGTGCGTGCGCGCTTGGTCGGCGGCTGCATGCATATCGAGGCCGCACCCGCAGATGTCGCCAAGATTGCCACCCTAGGCGGTGCCGCCGTCGACGACAAGGGCAAGACCCCGCTGCCCGCCGTTATCGAGTCCGTGCTGCGCGAGCTGGGTTGCGACCATATCTCCCCCGAGGTCACCCCCTACATCCACGGCAACATGAACCTTTAGGTTACGCCGTTTTACAAACGGCGTACCTGCTCGGCGCTGCGCGGGCTTCGGGCACGGCAATCTGACGTTCAACTTCACGGGCGCGACCAAAAGGTCAGCGCCCGCTTGTTTCACGCCACCTTACCGCACCCGGAGCCTGCTCGCTCGCATATGCTCAACCTGGACTGCGTTAACTGACCTACCAAAAAGGGACAGGTTTATTTTGGCAGGTTTTATCTTGGGAAAATATCGCGAGGCAGTCGCCCCTCTAGCACCCATCAAACTTCGAGAGACGATAGAGGGGCAATTCGGCTGCATCTACTTCTTCCGATAGCGGCGGTTGCGGCTCGTCGATGAACCCATTACTTCGATGAGCCCTTTATCCGTCATTTTTGGCAGATGGTAGCTGACGGACGAATTTTGGCATTCCGTCTCTCTAAAACAAGGCGCTCATCTCTCTAACTTTAGAGAGATGAGCGCCTTGTTTTAGAGAGACATTAAGAGAGATGTATCGAATTCGCTGCTAGATTGCCTAATGCTATCTCTCTAACCAACCTTCTCTTTAGAGAGACATTTAGAGAGATGAGCGCGACCTCTCTAATCATGGGCTCCACTCTTTAAGGTGCACACTTCCTAACCGTGCCCTAAGTTGCGGTGAAATAGTCCCCGATTAACCTGCCAAAAAGGGACAGGTTTATTTTGGCAGGTTTTATCTGGGGAAACGCAAATAGGGCCGTGACACCCATACGGCGTCGCGGCCCTTTTCCTTGGAGAAGGATCGATTGATTGAACGGGATGACCGTTCTAGTCTTCGAGTCCGCTATTGATGAGCTCCGCAATCTCAACGGGATCGGTGCTCGCGCGCACCTTGTCACGGAAGCCGGCGTCCATCAGCATCACGGCAGCCTTGGAGAGCAAGCGCAGGTGCGTGGTTCCTGCCTCGCCGGCAGGCACGTACAGCGCGAGCGCAACATCGACGGGCACACCATCGAAGCTCGGCCATTCAACGGGCTCGACCAGCTTAAGCACGGCAACGCCCGGCGTGTGGATAGCATCGCTTTTGGCATGTGGAACGGCAAAACCGGCGACAAGGCCAGTCTCGGCCTCGTTCTCGCGAGCCATGAAGGCAGTCTCTACGGCAGATGCGTCGTCAGCAAAGCCGAGCTCGACGGCCTGATCGGACAAATAATGCAGGGCATCCTCGCGCGAGGCGGCGGTATACCCTATCGTCACTTGGTTGGCAGATACAAATCCCATGGAAACCTTCCTTACAACACAGACCTGACCGCAGCTTCGATGCCGTCGGCGTCCAAACCGTACTTGTGCAGCAAATCGACCGCAGGGCCGGACTCGCCATACACATCGGGCACGCCGACGCGACGCATCGGCACCGGATACTGCTCCGCTAGCACCGAGGCAACGGCCTCGCCAAGACCGCCGATAATCGAATGCTCCTCGGCAGTGACCACGCGACCGGTCTTCTTGGCGCTGGCTACAACCAGGCGTTCGTCGAGCGGCTTGATTGTATGCATGTTGATGACCTCGGCATCGATGCCATCGGCAGCGAGCGCCTCGGCAGCCTCAAGCGCCTCGGCGACCATAAGGCCACAAGCGATGATGGTCACATCGGACCCCTCGCGCACGACCACGCCGCGACCAATCTTGAACTCATAGTCCTCGTAATCGTTAATGACCGGTGTTGCCAGGCGGCCGAAGCGCATGTAAACCGGGCCCTCAAGCTCATAGGCGGCGCGCGTCACGGCGCGGGCCTCGACGTCGTCGGCAGGAACGATCACAGTCATGCCGGGGATGACGCGCATGAGGGCGATATCCTCGCAGCACTGGTGCGTGGCGCCATCCTCGCCCACCGAGATACCGGCGTGCGTGGCACCGATCTTAACGTTGAGGTGCGGGTAGCCGATGGAGTTACGGACCTGCTCAAAAGCGCGGCCGGCGGCGAACATGGCAAAGGTGCTCGCAAAGGCAACGCGACCGGTGGTTGCGATACCGGCGGCAACACCCATCAGGTTGCTCTCGGCAATGCCCACATCAAAGAAACGATCGGGGCAGGCGGCCTTAAACTTACCGGTCTGCGTGGCGGCGGCCAGGTCGGCATCGAGCACTACAAAGTCATCGTGCTCATTGCCCAGCTCGACGAGCGCCTCGCCGTAGCTTACGCGCGTGGCGACTTTTTTGACGTCTGCCATTAGAGCTCCTCTCCTGCTGCCGCGAGCTCGACCATGGCCTGCTCAAACTGCTCGTCATTGGGCGCCTTGCCATGCCAGCCAACCTGGTTCTCCATAAAGGAGACGCCTTTGCCCTTCACCGTCTCGGCGATGATAGCGACGGGCACGCCGGTCACCTCACGAGCCTCAGCGAAAGCCGCCTCAATCTGCGCCATGTCGTTACCGTCGGCGAGCTCGATCACATGCCACTTAAAGGCGCGGAACTTGTCAGCGAGCGGCATGGCCGAGTTGACTTCATCGATCGTGCCGTCAATCTGCAAGCCGTTGTGGTCGACGACGGCAACAAGATTGTCGAGCGCATGGTTGCCGGCGAACATGACCGCCTCCCACACCTGGCCTTCCTCGCACTCACCGTCGCCCAGCAACGTGTAGACACGGTAGCCGTCGCCCCAGTGCTTAGCGGCAAGCGCCATTCCAACTGCAGCAGAGATGCCCTGACCGAGCGATCCGGTGGACATATCGATGCCAGGGGCGTCGTTCATGTTGGGATGGCCCTGCAGTCGGCTGCCAATATGACGGAGCGTCTCGAGCTCTTCGACGGGAAAATAGCCGCGATTTGCCAACACCGAATACAGGCCCGGCGCCGCGTGACCCTTGGAGAGCACAAAGCGATCGCGATCGGCCTTGTGAGGGTCGGCAGGATCGATATTCATTTCCTCAAAGTACAGATACGTCATGATGTCGGCAGCACCGAGTGATCCACCCGGGTGTCCCGACTTGGCCGCGTGAACCGCAGTCACGACACCCTTCCTGACCTCATTGGCGACCTTCGCCAGCTCCTGGTTGGTCATACGAATTCCTCTCTTGAGAACAACCCCGGCACCGGATGACGCGATGCCGGGGCAATCCACTCGTTAAGCCTGAGCGACGACCTTCTGCCAGTCAGCCTCAAAAGAGGCGAGGCCCTGGTCGGTCAGCGGATGATGCAGGCACTTCTTGAGAGCGGCCATGGGCACGGTCGCAATATCGGCACCGAGTAGCGCGGCCTGGGTCACGTGGTTGGGCGTACGAACCGAGGCGGTGATGATCTCGACGGTGTCGTCGACGTTCTTGCCCGTCCAGTCGTAGTTCTTAATGCAGGTCACGACGTTGTCGAGCTGCGAGATACCGTCCTCGGCGATGTCATCGAAACGACCGACAAACGGGCTGATGTAGCGAGCACCGGCATTGGCGGCCATAAGGGCCTGCGTCGGCGAGAAGACGAGCGTCATGTTGACGCGCACGCCAGCATCGGCCAGCGCACGGCAAGCGGCAAGGCCGGCCTCGCACACGGGAAGCTTGACCACGATGTTGGGGGCGAGGGCGGCAAGGCGCTTGCCCTCCTCGATCATACCCTCGGCAGTGGTAGCGGTAGACTCGGCGGAAACGGGCAGGCCCTCGCAGAGCTCGGCAATCTTGAGCATATGCGGCTCAAAGTCGGCAAGCTTGCCGCCGGTCTTGGCGTACAGGGACGGGTTGGTGGTAACACCGGCCAGGCAGCCCCAACTCTTGGCCTCAGCAATCTCGTCAAGGTTGGCGGTATCGATAAAGAACTTCATGGTGCAAACTCCTTCGAAGGAATCCAAAACTCAAAAAATAGGACAAAGGGGATGTCCCTTTGTCCTATGTGCCGGGCCTGCGGCTGGGACATGCCCCAGGCCCGGCGTCGTGTAGGAAAAGCTACTTAGTCCTCGAGAGCCTTCTCGATGCGGCTCGTGACGCCCTTGAGGTTAAGACCGACGACGTACTGCTTGATCGGGCGCTTGATGTGCTCGATCACAAAGCGCTTGCCGTCGATGTCCTGGGCAGCGAGGTTGCGATAGAGCTTCTCGACCTGCTCCTTGACCTCAGGATCGTTGAACGCATAGTGGCCGGAGACATCCAGGATCTTCAGGCTGAGCTCATCGTCGGCAAGGATGTCATCGACCTGCAGGTTGACGTCGTCGCCAGTCATCCACTTGCGCCAGCGCTCGGTCTTGATGGCCTTGACCAGCAGGGTGTGATACAGGTCGGAGGGGTCATCGCACAGACCGTTGTCGACCAGGATCTGCTCGGTGGCGCAGAGCTTGAGGTAGGCGCGGGTCTCCTCGGTGCCATACTGCGGAGCGACGTTGGAGGCGGTCACGTGTGCCGGGATGTGCTCGAGCAGCGTCGCGTCGTCCAGATAGTCGGCGTTGTGCTCCTTCAGGCCCACACCATAGCGCTTAGCCATGTCGGCGAGCTCACGGGCATTCTTAAAGTTGTAATGGCCGACCTGCTCGGTCCAACGGGTGAGCGTACCGGTCTGGCCGACGATAAAGGTGGGCATGGGGCAGCCGCGCTTCTCGAGCTCGGGCTGCAGCTGAGAAATGAACTCCTCGTACTTATCGGTAGAGGTCAAGCCGCCATTGGTCTCCTCGGTACCGACCTCATAGGCGACCTCGGGCAGGTTATGCTCGCGACGGTACTGCTCAAGATAGTCGATAAGATCGATCGTGCGGCGAAGCACCACGTCGAGCGAAATAACCTTGCCGATCTGATAGGGATCCTTGGTGGGGTCGACCATCAGCAGGTCAAAGCCTGCCTCCATGTCGGCGACGAAGGACTTGCGGGCGAGCTCCATGGCCTCGTCCTCGGGCAGGTGGGCGTTACGCTCCTCGTCGCGCTGCCACGGACCGCCGTGATCTCGGCACAGGTAGTACGGACCGGTGTAACCCACCTCGTCGGCGACCTTCTTGATGTCGGCGGCAAAGCGCGTCTGGTCCCAACCGTTGACGTAGCCGGCGCCCATCTCGTCCATATCGACCTGGTTGCGGCTAGCAATAAACATGGGCGGGAAATCCTCGTCCTTGGCAAGCTCGAACACGGCCTGAATCAGGTTGGGGCTCATGGGGCCAATGCCGACCATGGTTGCGTGATCGCCGCTATCCTGCAGCTTGAGCATGCCCTGAACGGCCTGACGGATGGTGAGGTTGGACATTTTGTTCTCCTTCTCCAGAGGATTTTTGACAAAAGTTCCCTGGGACCCAGATGTGGGCCCTATCAGTACGGATGGATTTTGTTGTGTAGGGGCGGTTGTGCGGAGTCAAATCCATCCCTCCGCACAACCGGAGTCCTTAAAGGTTTACTTGGCCTGCTTATCGAGCGTGGGCTTCATGGCAATCAGGATTGCAGCGGCGACCACGGCGCCAATCACGATGTCCAGGCAGAACAGCGCGACGTTGTTGGTGGCAAGGGCGACGATAAAGCCACCGTGCGGGACGTAGCAGTCGATGCCCTGGAAGGCGGCAAGTGCCGCACCCACGGCAGAGCCGATGCAAATGCCGGGCAGGGTGTGACCGAGGTCCTTGACCGCGAAGGGGATAGCGCCCTCGGTAATACCGATGCAGCCCATGAACAGCGCGGAGATGCCCATCTGGCGGTCAGCGTCATCGAACTTGTTCTTGGCGATGAGCGCAGCGAGGCCACAGGCGATCGGGGGAACGGCGACGGCGACGCGGAACATACCGTTAGGACCGTAGATACCGGAGGCCATGATGGCCATGGTGAAGGTCGAGGCGGTCTTGTTGATGGGGCCACCCATATCGAAGGCGGTCATAACGCCAATGACCAGACCCAGGACAACTGCGGAACCGCCCTGCAGGCTGCCGAGCACGCCGGTGAGCCAGTCCATCACAAAGCCAAGCGGCGTGGCCAGGATGTAGATATAGGCCATGCCCAGGACAAGCGAGGTCAGAATCGGGATGATCAGGATGGGCATGATGGTCTGGATGGTGTTGTTGACCTTCCAGGTCTTCATCCAGCGGACAAAGTAGCCGCAGATGACCGCCATGATCATGGCGCCCAAGAAGCCGGTCGAAACGCTGTTGCCGTTAGGGGTAACGACTGCGTTGTTGACCAGGTAGCCCAGGACAAAACCGGGGGCGAGCGCGGGCTTGCCGGCCATCGAGTAGGAGATGTATGCCGCAAGCACCGGGATCATCATGGAGATGCCGGCCATGCCGATGGTGTTAAGGCTCACCATCAGCGGGTTCGTAACCTCCATGCCGTTGGCGCCGGCGGTACCGGATGCCAGCGAGAAGGCAAGAAACACGCCGCCGATAACGACGATGGGGATAAAATAGGAAACGCCGGTATTGAATGCATTGAGCAGCGTCTTGCCAGGATCGGCAAAGATAGACCGCTTGGACGCCGGTGTCGGGGCCTGCGGGGCAGCGGAGACGGCCTTCTTCTCTGCCTTGGCCTCGGCCTTGGGCGCGTCAACGGCGCCACCCGTCGCCTTGATGATCTCAATGGCCTGGTCGATGATCTTTACCGGATCGGCGATTACATCCGAGGTGCCGACCTTCAGGAACTTGCCCTCGGCCATCTTCTGCTCAAAACGGTCCTCGTTCTCGACACCCACGTCGACGGACTCCAGGACCAGGTCGGCGGAGTCCACGTCTTCCTGCGTGAGCTCATTCTCGATACCCAGGCCACCCTGAGCCTCGACCTTGCACTCGATGCCACGGGCGGCGCATTCATCCTGAATCGCCTTCTGGGCCATATACGTGTGGGCGATACCCACAGTACAGGCGGCAACGCCTACGATCTTCATTGCTTCCCTCTTTTCATAGAGTTGCGTGCGCAAGACACCGTTTGCGGAGGCCTCCGGAGCATCCCCTGCCGTTTGGACTTGCTGTCTTTTCGACAAGAACAATATAGGTGCTCGTTTTTCTTAATGCCAGCTTATTTCGGTAAACGCGCAGGTCAGAGCGTTGGTTATGCGATTTAGTTATGCGTTTAACCAAAAATGAATCCTGCGATTTTGCCCTCGATTTCAAAAGTCAAGAAGTATTTGATTTTCTCGGTAGACGGCAGATGCGCATGCCGGTCACAAATTTCGACCCCACCCGTATGCCGCATTTGTTGCATACTCATATGAAAGGAAAAACCGCTCACCGAAGCGTATCCTTCACCAAGACTCAAAGTCATCATGTTGGAAAATGCTCATCTGTCGGAAGGAGTCGCTGTGGCAAAACAGCGCGTTACGATCGCAGACGTCGCTCGAGAGGCGGGAACCTCGACGGCAAGCGTCTCTTATTACCTCAACGACAAACGAGAAAAGCTTAGCGAGAAGACGCAGAACAAAATCGCGCGCGTCATTAAGGAACTCGGATACGTTCCCAACGCCCAAGCGCAGACGCTCACCGGCAAGCAAACCCACGTCATTGCCATCATCATTTTGGATAACACCAACAAATGGGCGGGGCTCGTTCTCAATGGCATGGAGCAGGTCATGCTCCCCGCGGGCTACCAGACGGTCGTTTGCACGAGCAACTTTAACCCCGAGACCGAGCTCATGTACGTCGACAAGATGCTCTCGCTGGGCGTCGATGGCTTTATCATCCAGCCCACGGCAAACTTCAAAGC
Organism: uncultured Collinsella sp.; assembly: GCA_902494585.1. Taxonomy (GTDB): domain Bacteria; phylum Actinomycetota; class Coriobacteriia; order Coriobacteriales; family Coriobacteriaceae; genus Collinsella. The sequence continues at coordinate 20,506 of CABUUD010000013.1, forward strand.
CGTGCATGACCGCATTAGACGCGCCGGCAAGCCGGTCGTCTTTTTCGATGCGGCCATCTATAGCCCAGGTACCAGCTGGATCAAAACCAACCTTTACGACGGCGTGTACAACGCCACACAGGCACTCCTCGACGCCGGCTACGAAGATTTCTTTTCCATTGCCGCCAACATGACCGAAATGCGCACCCGCATGGAGCGTTTTCAGGGGTATGCCGAGGCGCTGGCAGCGAACGGGCAGCTCTACAAAGCGATTCCCATCGATCACAACAAGCCGTCAATCAACGAGCTCACCGAATACTTTAAATTCAAGTTCAATCCCGCCAAGCGAACCCTTATCTTCGTGCAAAATCAGTGGGCACTTCCCCGTGTCTACAAGGCCCTCCAGCCAATGGCCCATCTGCTTCCGCAGCAAATCGGCCTTTTGGGACTCAACTGCGAAGACTGGACTAATCTCACCACACCGACCGTCTCCACCATCATCGAGCCCGTCGACCAAGAAGGTCGCGAAGCAGCCGAGATGCTGCTCGCCCTACTTGACGGAAGCAGCGAACCCGGCGAGCAGCGCATTCTCGAGTGCAAGCTCAACTGGCTCGACTCCACCTCGATCTAGACCGCGGGACAAATGAATCAGTAGCGTTTGTCTCAAATCTTAAGTATTTGTTCGGCAGAACGGCCCCTGCCGGCTCCTGCTAGACTGGTAGATTCCCAACCGTCCATCCAGGAGCCTCAATGTCGCGCAAGTCCACCTACAAGCAAGTACTTTCCATCGGCACCGCCGTGGTGCTTGGGTTTGCGCTGTTCACAGGGTCGCTCGACGGAGCGCCCAAGTTGTTGTCGCCGCAAAGCGATGAGCAGGCGGCGGCTCTGGCCGAAAAACAAAACGAGAGTCCCAGCCGCACCGACGACGAGGCAGACCTGGTCGCTCGGCTCGAATCGGGAACGGCGAGCGCGGCGGACCCTCAAAACAGCCAGGACTCCGGCGATGGCTCCGATTCCGCCGCAACCGACACCGGCGACGGCGCTTCCGCGGACAGCGCCGCCACCCCCATCGACGAGGTCGAAAACCCCGACCTCAACCGCGCCCGCGGTGTTTATCTCGGCAGCATTCCCGACTACGCCGGCAACCCCTACGTTGCCCTTCGCGCCGACAGCACGCACCCGCTCGGCACACCATCATTCACGCTCGATGAATACGAGCGCGCTACAGAAGAGGGCTGCTTTAAGAAGTTCTCCAAGCTCGACAGCCTGGGCCGCACCCGCAAAGCACTCGCCTGCGTGGGCCCCGAATCACTCGGTCAAGGCGAGCGCGGCGATATCTCGCGTATCCATCCTGCCGGTTGGCACCAGCAGCGCTACGACTTTATTCCGGGACAGAGCCTCTACAACCGCTGCCACCTTATCGCCTGGTCGCTCTGCGGCGAAAACGCCAACCGCAAAAATCTCCTCACCGGCACGCGCTATCTCAACGAAACGGGCATGCTGCCGTTTGAGGAGCAGATTCTCGGCTACATCCGCGACACGAGCAACCATGTGCTCTACCGCGTCACGCCCATGTATAACGAAGAAGAACTTGTCTGCCGCGGCGCGCGCCTTGAGGCGCAATCGGTCGAGGACCACGGCAAGACCCTGTGCTTCCACGTGTACTGCTATAACCTACAGCCGCACGTGCAGATCGACTACGCCACCGGCCGCAACCAGGCATCCGGAGACTAATGCCGGCCGCGCCGCCCGTAACCAAAAAAATGATCCGTTTTCCTCCGTCCCCCAGGGATCAAATAAGGCCGCCCCGGTTACCCAGAGCGGCCCTTGTATCGGCATGCATGTTGCAGGCAAAGCCCCACGCTATTTGGCGCGGCCCTCCTCATAGCGCTCGACCAGCTTGGCCTGAACGTCATAAGGCACCTGCTCATAGCCTGCGGGCTTCATGGTAAAGTCGCCCGTGCCGCGCGTGATAGAGCGCAGACGAGTCGAGTAATCCGTCAACTCGGCGAGAGGCGCCTGTGCGATGACCACGGTGTCGCCGCGCTCATCGGTCTCCATGCCCGTCACGCGACCGCGCGATGCCGAGATGTCGCCCATCACGGCGCCGGCGTAGCTCTCGGGGATAGTCACCGTGATTTCCTCGATGGGCTCCAGCACCACCGGGTCGGCATCGGCGCATGCCTTGCGCAGGCCGATGCGAGCCGCCGCGCGAAACGCCATCTCGTTGGAGTCGACGCTGTGATACGACCCGTCGTACACAGCCACGCGAATGCCCGTGAGCGGGTAGCCGGCAATGATGCCGTCCTTCATGGTCTCCTGGACACCCTTGTCCACGGCGGGAATCAGCGAGCGCGGAATGCGGCCGCCCACGACCTCATCCACAAACTCGTAGCCGTCGCTCGTGCCGTCGGGCCCAATGAGCGGCTCAACGCGCAGCCAGCAGTCGCCATACTGACCGGCGCCACCGGTCTGCTTCTTGTGGCGGCCCTGAGCGCTCGCCGTGCGGCGGATGGTCTCGCGATACGGGATGCGGATCGGCACGCTCTTGGCAGCGACCTTGGTGCGGTCCTCCAGACGGTTGAGCAGCACCGAAACCTGCGCCTCACCAACGGCGGAGATAATGGTCTGGCCGGTCTCCTCGTCGCGGTCGATGCTCATGGTCGGATCGGCCTTGCAGGCCTTCTCGATAAACGTGTAGAGCTTCTCTTCGTCGCCGCGATTCTCGGCCTCGATGGCAATGCGGTACTGCGAGTTGGGGAACTTAAACGCCGCAGCCTCGACCTTGCCGGTAATCGAGAGCGTATCGCCCGTCTCGGCCGCCAGCTTGGGTGCCACGATAATGTCGCCGGCATAGGCGTGACCGACCTCGGTCATGTCGCGGCCGCACATCACATACAGGTGAGCCAGACGGTCGCCCTTGCGCGTGCGGGCGTTGACCAGCTCAAGGCCCGGCTCAAGCGTGCCCGTCAGGACCTTGATAAAGCTGATGCGACCCTGCTGCGGATCGGCCAGGGTCTTAAACACAAACGCCACCGGACGATCATCGTCGCTCGAAATCTTGAGCGAATCGCCGTCGATGAGCGGCATCTCGCCGTAGTCCGTCGGCGCCGGGAAATACGTGGCGATGTCGTCCATCAGCGAGTTGACGCCCTGCTCCTTAATGCAATCGCCCGCAAAAACCGGCACAAAGATGCGCTCGGCGATCGCCTTCGACAGCAGGCCTTCAAGCTCCTCCTGCGTCAGCGTCTCCTCGCCTTCCAGGTACTTCATCATCAGTTCGTCGTCAGCCTCGGCCACCAGCTCGCACAGATGGTCATGGGCCTCCTCGGCCTGGGCACGATACTCCTCGGGAATCTCCGACTCAACGGCTTCGGCACCGTTGCAATGGCGCGCCTTCATGCGCACCAGGTCGATGATGCCATCAAAGTCCTCGCCCTCGCCCCAGGGAAGGGTCACGGCGCCCAGTCGCGTGCCAAAGCGCTCCTGCAGCAGGTCCATCGTGGTCGCAAAGCTGGCCTCGGAGCGCGACAGGCGGTTTACGAACACCGCACGCGCCAAGCGCAGGTCCTCGGCGGCATACCAGAGCTTAACCGTCGTAGGCTGTGGGCCGGCCTCGGCGTCGACCACAAACAGAGCCGTCTCGCAGACGCTCATCGCGGCAAAGGCGTCGCCGATAAAATCGGGGTAGCACGGGGCATCGAGCACATTGATGCGCGCGCCCTTCCAGTCGATCGGCGCGATGGTCGTCGAGATGGAGAATGAACGCTTGACCTCTTCAGGGTCATAGTCGAGTGTAGGCTTGGTGCCGTCGTGGCCGCCCAGGCGGGCGGTCTTGCCGGAAAGGTGGAGCATGGCCTCGGCGAGTGAGGTCTTGCCCACCCCGCCTTGGCCTACGAGCACCACGTTCCTTACGTTACCGGTCTTGGGAGCACCCATGATGACCTCCTTGCAGGGCCGCGCGCAATGCGCGACGCCAACGGGGAGAGTTCGCGGTCGGTGCCGTCCCGGGAGCAGCATGGTCGGCAGCCGAGCCGACTCACCCTCCAAATGTCCTATGCCACCACCCTACCCTCACGGGCGACCGTCCATGCACACCTTTCGGCGCACGTATGAATACAGGCGGCGAGAGGACAGAGTAAGTATGCCAGGCGATTATTAAACCCCATCGATACAAATAAAAGCCGCCGCAGACCATAAGACCTGCGGCGGCTTCTTCTCAATACATAGATGAGCCTAGCCCTCGATACGGCTCAAGAACTCACGGGTACGTTGCTCACGCGGATGATCGATAACCTGCTCGGCCGGGCCCTCCTCGACAATGCGACCGCCGTCCATAAAGACCACGCGATCGGCAACGTCGCGCGCGAACTGCATCGCATGGGTCACGATCACCATCGTCATATTCTGCGCTGCCAGGTCTTTAATGACACGCAGTACCTCGGCCGTTAGCTCGGGATCGAGCGCCGAGGTCGGCTCGTCAAAGAATAAGATCTCCGGGTCGAGCGCCAAGGCGCGGGCGATACTCACACGCTGTTGCTGACCGCCCGAAAGCTCACACGGCACCTTGTTCTCGTTGCCCGTAAGCCCCATCTGCGCGATCAACTCACGCGCACGCGCTTCGGCCTGCTCGCGCGGACGCTTGAGTACGCGAATCGGAGCATCGGTGATGTTTTTCATCACCGTATAGTGCGGAAACAGATTGTAGTTCTGAAACACCAGGCCAAATCGCGAACGCGCCCGCTTGGGCACGTCGCCTTTCGCATATACCGCACCCGACCCCGCGTCCGTCGCAACGGCAAGGTCGCCAAACGAGAGCGAGCCTCCGTCAAGTGTCTCGAGCAGTGTGGCACAGCGCAGAAGTGTGGACTTACCGCCGCCTGAAGGCCCGATAATCGCTACGACCTCGCCACGCTTTACCTCGAGCGAGATATCCTTGAGCACCTCATTGCCACCAAACGCCTTGCGCGCGTTCGATATTTTCATTACCGTTCCGGACACGGGAACCTCCATGTGTTTAAAAAGTCAGCGAGCGTGTGACTGGAGAGACAATGTGCTCCGAAAGAGGAGCGCCGCGTACTTCTGTACGCAAGCGACGGCTTGAGGAGCAGATTGGCCGTCAGGCACGCGCGCAGCGTCGAGCAGTCCGCCGTTCGCTAGAACGGCGGAACGATCTAGTCATGGTAGTAATCCAATTTTGTCTCGGCGGCGCCCAGCAGCATCTCGACGACGAAGTTAAAGACCCAGTAAATCAGCGCCGCGATCGCAAACGGCACCATGCTCACCTGCGAGGCGACCAGCGCCTTAGCCGTCGAGAACATCTCCCCCACGCCGATGGCAAACGCCAGCGACGTGTCTTTGACCAGCGTGATGATCTCGTTGCCCATCGCCGGCAAAATGCGTTTGGCAACCTGCGGCATCACGATGTACAAAAACGTCTGCAGGCGCGAGTAGCCCAGCACCTCGGCGGCCTCATATTGACCGCGCGGAATCGACTGCAGGCCCGAGCGATAGATCTCGGCAAAGTAGCCGGCGTAGTTGATGATGAACGCCACAACGCACGCCGTCCACTTGGAATCGGGCGTGAGCGAGATACCGAACACGTAGTACGGGGCAAAGTAGATGGCAAACATCTGCAGCATGAGCGGCGTACCGCGCATCACCGAAATATAGATGCGCGCAATCCAACGCAGCGGCGCGACCTTGCTCATGCGCATAAACGCCACGGGGATCCCCAGAGGAATCGACCCGAGCAGCGTCAGTACAAACAGCTGCAAACTGACCAAGAATCCCTGGCCAAGCATCTGCATCATGACCTGAATAGACAACCCAAGCTCTCTTTCACAGTAACAGAACAGCAGGTGTTAATTGAAATAGGCACAGTGCCCAAGATTGCGAGCGACAAGCCCGACGAAGCGTACTTTGGTACGCGAGGAGGGTTGGAGCCGCAAGGTTGGGTGCTGTGGCTATTTCAAAACCCAGTTGTCGAAGGATAGACCGTAGCTCGTATACTTGTCACACAGGTCCTTAACCGTGCCATCCTCGTAGAGTGCCTTGAGCGACTCGGTCACGGCGTCGGCCGACTTGGTGTCGCCCTTCTTAAAGCCAACGGCGTAGTGCTCGCTGGACAGCGGCTCATCAAGCTGCGTATAGGCATCGGGCTTGGCGGCAAGCTGATACTGAGCGATCGAGAGGTCACAGGCGACGGCATCGACCGCACCACTCTCGAGCTGCATAAACGCCGTGTTGTACTCACCGATGCTATCGAGCGTGGCAAACGTCGCGGCCAAATCCTTCTGGTCGCCCTCGAGCACATCCTGTGCAGCGGAATCAGTCTGGGTAATCACGGTCTTGCCGGCAAGATCGTCCCAGCTCTTGATGCCTGCATCCTTCTTTACCACCAGCACCTGCTCGTTGAGCATGTACGGCTCGGAGAACGTGTAGTCGTCCTCGCGGCCCTCCATGGTAAAGCCGTTCCAGATGCAGTTGATGGCGCCCGAGTTGAGCAGCGTATCCTTGGCGTCCCAGTCGATGGCCTCGTATTTGACCTCCCAGCCCTGCTTATCGGCAACAGCCTTGGCCAAATCGAGATCATAGCCGGTGTACTCGCCATCGTCGCCCACAAAGCCGTACGGAGGGTAGGACTTATCAAAGCCCACCACGAGCTTCTTGGACTCCGCAGCGCCCTTCACATCCTTGGCCGCGGCAGAGCCAGCAGCGGAGCCCTTGCCGGCACCACCGCCGCAACCGACAAGACCAAGGCCAAGCACCGTGGCGAGCGAGCCGGCTAGACCAACAAACTGACGACGAGACATATCGGTGTTCATGGTATCCCCCCTTGATGGCACTTTAGTTAAGTAAAGTGAGTCATGTAACGTTCAGAATCATACACTTTAGTGAGATGGAGTACAAGGGAGGGATTGCCCGCCGGGTGCCGGGGCAGGGGTTAAGTTTGCTGCTCTACAGTCCTGCTCACGACGGAGAGCACATTAAGTGCTCTCCTGTTCGTGCGGAACTCGCGACAAACTTAACCCCTGCCCCGGCACCCGGCGGGCAAACGTCGTTGAGCTTATCACTGACAGGAAATAGCCGCTTGCATATCGTCCGCTGGCTTGGCACGGTACAATGCTTGCAGCTTTTAATTCATGAATTAGTGGAGTTATTGATGGCAGAATCTCGTGCGGAGCGTAAGGCTCGTCGTGCTTTGATCGAGGCGGCTGAGGGGTCGGAGGAGAGAAAATCTTCTAAGAAATCCAAGTCGTCCCAGGATGCAAAGGGTAAGTCGGCCAAGGGCAGGGCTAAGGCCAAGCGTCCCGGCTCTCGTCGGAACGAAGATAAGGCATCTCAGAATCGCTCCAAGCGCTCGCATAAAGATCGGGTTTCGTCTGCGCGTAAGGCTGTGGACCCCAAGTCTCCTTGTTCCATCATGAAAGCTTGCGGTGGGTGCACGGCGCTCAATCGTCCTTATAAGAAGCAGCTGGCGGCCAAGCAGGCTGCTATGGAGGAGCTTTTTGCTGCTCTTTGCGAGCGCGAGGGTATTAGCGTCGACCCCATTCGCGGTATGGGCGTCACCCTGGGCGACCCGGGTAAATATCCTGCGCCGCGCGGGTTTCGCCATAAGGCCGCCACTCCCTTTGCCCCCGGTAAAGAGGGCGCTGTCCGCTGCGGCTTTTTTGAACGTGGCACGCACAGAATCGTTGCTGTTCCTGAATGCCCCGTCGAGGCACCGGGCGCCCGACAGATCCTCAACGGCATCGCGCGTGAGGCTGAGCGCCTGCGCATTCCCGCCTTTAACGAGGACAAGCATCTCGGACTGCTTCGCTATGCCGTCGTTCGCTGCGGCTGGCGCACCGACCAGATCATGGTCACCCTCGTGACCGCCCAGCGCGACCTGCCGCATGCGCAGGAGTTCTTTGAGGCCGTCACGGCACTCGATCCGCGCATCGTCACCGTCGCCCAAAACATCAACGGACGTCCCGGCAACGCCATCCTCGGCGAGGAAACCCGCATTGTATATGGCGCCGAATGCATGCGCGACCAGCTACTCGGCTGCGAGTTCGACATCTCCCCTACCGCGTTCTACCAGACCAACCCGCAGCAGACCGAATTGCTCTATCAGCTCGCTATCGACGGCATGGACCTGCGCCAGGGCGATGTGCTTATGGATGCCTACTGCGGCAGCGGCACCATCGGTCTTTGCGCAGCTAAAGATGCCCAGAGCAAGGGCATCGGCATCATGCTGCTCGGCGTGGAGCGCAACCCGGCGGGCATTGCCGACGCGCGCCGCAATGCCGAGCTCAACGGTCTTACCCGCAGCGCCTGGTTTATGGCCGACGATGCCACCGATTACATCCTAGATGCCGCCGACAACAACGAGCGCGTCGACGTCCTTTCCATCGACCCGCCGCGCGCCGGCTCCACCCCCGAGTTCCTCGAAGCTGCCTGCGCACTTAAGCCGCGCCGCATCACCTATATCAGCTGCAACCCCGTAACTCAAGAGCGCGACCTGCATCAGCTCCTCGACGGAGGCTATCGCCTGCTCAAGATCACGCCCGTCGACATGTTCCCCCACACCGACCACACCGAAACCGTAGCGGTCCTCGAACGCCGCTAATTGTCCGGCACAAGAAGGGGGGCGGCCCGCCTGGACCGCCCCCTTCGCTTGGTTTATAAACTCAGCTACATCCCTTGCGCAGGTCGCACACGCCGGCTGCAGCCATCTCGCGCAGCAGCGTCTCGCGGTCGCGCGTCACGATCAGGTCCAGCGGGAAGTGAATCTCGTCGAGCATCTTACGCGCCTGGTCGAGCTTGCCAATCGCCATGCCAATATGTGCATCAGTCGAGACGCCAATTCCCACGCCCAGTTCGGCGCAGCGCTCGGCGATCTTGCGGCATACGTTCCAATGCTCGGCATCCGTGCCATGCTCAAGACTGTGGTTGTTGATCTCGATGATCTTGTGCTTGGCCTTGGCCGCCAACAGCACCTCATCGATATCAAAGGGAACACCGGCGCGACCCGCGTGGCCCAGCATGAACACCTTGGGGTGCTCAAGGGCATTGATATACATCTCGGTCGTCTGGGCCAGCGTCGCGCCTTCAGCGAGCCGCGGATTATGCACGCTTGCCACCAAATAATCCAAATTGCGCGTAACCAAATCGAACAGCGAATGCGGGCGGCCGTACGAATCGCCGGCGATATTGAGCGTGACAGGAGTGTCCTCGCCAAACAGGCTTCCGTCCAGTGAAACGATATCGGCCTCGGCGCCACGCAGCACCAGCACGCCGCTCCAAATGCGCGGCCAGATATTCTGGTTGATAAAGAACTGATAACTGCGCAGGTCATTAGGGCAAGCCGTAACCATAGAGCTCAGATGGTCGGCAGATCCGAGCACCTGCAGACCACGCTCTGCCGCCCAGTACACATTCTCCTCAATGGTCGAATATGCATGCGCAGAGAACATCGTATGGGTATGAATGTCACAAGAAAGCAGGTAGGGCATCGGGTCTCCTTATCTGGCATGGCCGTCGCTTATATTCATTGTACGCATAGCCTTCGATAGTCGTAAAACCACTCCATCCCAACGACACAACGTCCATGACAACGGGGTCCGGCTTAACACCAAACCCCGTTTCACGTAAAACATTGTAGGCAGAGCGCTTTACTTTTAACGATACTCGTCCGCCAACTGTTTCCAAGCGGGTAGCGAATTGACGATCGTTTCGTAACTCACGCAATAGCCCAGGCGGAACCAGCCCGGCATACCAAAGCTGTCCGAGGGAACCGCAAGCAACTCATGCTTCTTTGCGCGCTCGCAAAACGCATTCGCATCGGGCTCGAGTGCCTTCACCCACAGGTAGAAAGCACCGTCCGGCTCAACATAGGTATAGCCGTAGTCCGCCAAGGCGTCGGTAAGCGCCGTGCGGTTGCGAGCATAGGCCTCGATATCGCTCGGCTCATCGATGCAATCGATAATCACGCGCTGGAAGAGCGCCGGTGCACATACAAAACCCAGCGTACGGGCAGCACCCGCAACGGCCGGCATCAGACGCGCAGCCTGCGGATTGGTGTTGGGAACCAAGATCCAGCCAACGCGCTCACCCGGCAGCGACAGCGACTTAGAATACGAGTAGCACACCACGGTGTTCTCGTAGATCGAGGGCACCCAGGGCACCTCAGCACCGTACACGATCTCGCGGTACGGCTCATCCGAGATGAGCATAATCGGATTCTCGGGATCACGCCGAGCGTTGGCCTCGCGCAGAACATTGGCCAGTCGCGTCAGCGTGTCGCGCGTATATACGGCACCGGTCGGGTTGTTGGGCGAGTCGATGATGACGGCCGCCGTCTTTTCGCTGATCGCCTTGAGCACGTTGTCCACGCTCAGCTGAAACGTGTCTTCATCGGCGAGCGCCTCGACACACGTGCAGCCGGCCTTCTCAATCCACACGCGATACTCCGGGAAGTACGGGGCGATAACAATA